>SICU01000014.1 GCA_009694755.1 Candidatus Pacearchaeota archaeon | reverse complement strand
GACTTGCCAAATAACTGCGACACCGACAATAACTAAAAGAATTATCAAAACATTAGCGACAACTTCGCTTACTCCTTTTTTATTAATAAACATTATTATAAACCTCCTTACGAAAATATAATTCTCTTTATCTATATAAATCTTACTTTAAAATGTTAGTTATGCGCAAACCAGAAATTTGGAACTCCGTCATAAATTCCATCAAATCTAACAAAACCGAATCTTTCAAATTGAACAACAGAATCTTTTTTAAGTTTCATAGCTGACGATTCAACAAACCCTTCAACCCAATTTCCTTCAACCATCAAAACTTTAGCCTTAACGCCGTCAGAAACCCATTGCAATTTAGGTATTTTTTTATTTTCTATTGAAGTGACTTTAGATTTATCTTCAAGTAAAATATTAAACAAATGAATCAATCGAACTTCTTTATTTTTATATTCAGAATAATCTTTTCGAGAAATAAATATACTTTTTCCAATGCCTATCTCTCGCAATTCTTCTGGCTTGTCAGGATGCACTGGAACAGAAATTGATGAAACTGTTGGTGCATCTTCTAATTCAAGTAAAACTGGATTTTCAACAAATGAAAAACGAGAAGCATCAGCGTCAATCATTTGTCGGTTTATCGCATAAAGAGATTCGATAGGAACAATAATATCTTGTTTGTTTAGTCCAATGCGTTTGACAAATTCACGAATCGCTTCTTTGCGAATTCCGCGACGAGCAAGACTTTGCACACTCCAAGTGCGTGGATCGTCCCAACCAGAAAATAATCCCGATACAACTTCTTTTTGTGCCTTAGACTTTGAAAGTTTAGCTCCGACGCCTTCAAGTCTTACAAGTCCTGTATGAATTAAAACAGGATGTTTCCATTTGAAAATATCCCAAATATATTTTTCCATATCGCTCTCAATCATTAAATCATTTCCTCTAATTACATGAGTAATTCCTAATAAATGGTCATCAATTGACCAACACATTTCAAGAGTCGGCCACACGCGATATTTAGTTCCAACTCTCGGATGAGGTCTATCAGCAATTCTAAAAAGAACGCGATCGCGAAAAGCAGGATTGGGATGTTGCATATCAGTCTTAATTCTTAAAACAGCATCTCCTTCTTTGACTTCTGGTTTAAATAATTGTTTCCATCTTTCAAGTTGTATTCCTTGAGGATATTGTCTACAAGAACATTCTTTGCCAACAGCCCGATTTTCACGCAAAATTTCAACCTTGCAATGACAAACATAAGCTTTATTCAAATTCAATAATTTTTCAGCATACTCATAATAAATTTCAAGTCTATCTGATTTAAAATATGTTTTTTTGTAATTTACCCCAAGCCATTTGAAAGCTTCTGGAATTAAATCATAACATTCTTTTACAATTGGTTTTTCAACGCTCCCAATAGTATCATCCATAACTAAAAGTAAATCAGCTTTATATTTTTCAGCGTAAAGTGCATTAAGTAAATATGTTTTAGTATTACCTATATGCAATGCTCCAGATGGAAATGGAGCAAGTCTCAAAACCATCTTTCCCCCAATATCACTAGTAGGAAGCTCAGGAAGTTCATAATCTTCTTTTTTATCTTGTTTTTTAACTAAATCAGAAACTTCTCCGAATAATTTTTCTCTTTCAGCAGGATTCAAAGAATTAATTTTTTTAACAACTTCATTAATTTCACCCATAGCAAGAGGAATATCTTTTTTGTCAAGTCCGTGTTGGAATAATTTGGGCAAAATGCGTCCGGCTTCAACTTGTCCAAATTCAATAGCATTTTGCAAAGCGTAAGCTAAAATTTCTCGCGACAAATCTTTCATAAAAAAATGAGAGTTTTATGCTATTTAATATTTTCCTAAATCTTTAAAAACTATCAAAAATCTGAAATTAAGTGATAAAACACGACGTAGAAGATTCAGGCGAAATGTTAAGAGCCACGCAAAAATATTTAGCTGTACGAAGAGGTTCAGCACAAAGACAAGGTGTGAGATTGGGACTTGCGTGCGTGACTCTTCCAATTATAGGTACGGATAAAATCGTCGAAATATTACGCAGTCCTGAAAAAAAATTATTTCCTAACGAATGGGTTTGCCTTGTTTCAGAACATCAACAAAGTAAAGAAGTATCAATATATTCCACAGCAGTTAGAGGATTATATGAAGAAATTGGGTACAAAATATTTCCAGATTTAATTAGAGAAAGTGGCAAACCAATAAATTTGTCTTATTTAAATCCAAAAGACGGGAATAAACTTCTTTGGAGAGCACATTTATTTGTTGTTCCAATTAGAAGTCTTGAAGAATTAACTCCTGACGGTGTAGAAATCATCGATATTCGAGCACGTCCGATTGATGAAATATTTGAAGAAGCAAAAAATAAAAATTCCTGTTATCAAAAATTTAAACCAAAAAGATTTATGACAGAATTATACAATCATACAAAAAAAGTTATAGACTCCTATTCTTAATCAATTTTAAAATTTACGTTCAAGTTCCGCAATTCTTTGAAGAAGTTGTTCAATTTGGTATTCTGAATTTTCAACTCGCCATTTCAAATCATTTTTTTGATGTTCAGAAGATTCACTTTTCGGAAAATTATCTGAAACAACTGAAGAATTAGCAACACCTATAGCCGAAAAATTACTAAAAAAATTAGAAACATTAGAAGAAATTTCTTTGTTGAGATTAGTTTCTTGTGCAGTAATTTCTACATTTAAATTATTTTGCGGAGATTTAGTAAAATCAATTTCCTCTTCTTCGTTTTTGACTTCTGGAAATTTAAACAAACCTCTTCTATTCAAATCAGGCAAATCTAAAACATCTCCTTTTCCTCTAGAAAATATCGGCATAAAATAACTAATACGGAGAATTATTTAAACCTTTCAGATAAAAATTATAATCACTCAGTCTATTCATTTCTACAAGCTTTAAAAACCAAATAATTTCTTAAAACCTACATTCCATACAGAACCATAAAATCAACAACTTTAAATAAACTTCGTCATTAAATCATTTGTAAAAAGATGGCATATGATGAAATACACAAACTTATCTCGGTAATTAGTCCGGAGACTTATGCAAATCCGGAAGTTAAAGACCTCATAAGAAAAACTCTTAAAGAATCAAAGGGCAGCTCTTACCAAGAAGCAATAAAGAGAGTTAAAAATGAAAATAAAGATTTGTCTAAAAAAGCGAAAGATTTAGAATTATACAATTACGACGACGCAAAAAAAGATGCAATGGGTTTGTGGGGATTAAAATCTCCAATAGAACAACACGAAATAGTTTATGATTCTCCAGCAGAGGGATTAGAGCCAGTTTATTTTTGGATTCTTGATTTCTTAAAGGGACCATATCAGCAGATAGATAAATTAGTAGACAATTTTCAATCTTCTCCAGGTTCAAGTCATTTTTCAGAATTGCAAGGTAAAGCAACACAAATGCAACAAGAAGTTTCAAGAACAATGGGAAATGTGAACACAGTAATCAAATCGATTTTAAATTTAATTTACGATTTAAAAGAATTCAAATTGCGTCTTGCTCCTTATGAGGAATATGAAAAAGCAAAAAAAGGACAAGATGAGCAAGAAAAATACAACAAACTTTTAGCGTTAAAACAAGTTTGGCTTGATAATGTAGACATAAAAAAAGGTAGAGGGAGTATAAATGCACTTTCATCTGGCGAGTTAGATTTCGCAACTTTTAGAGATGGTTTTATGGCTGTAGAAAGTGCAGAACATGTTAAAAAATTAGATTTGAATGATAGAGTAAAAAGAATGTTGCAACAAAGAACCGAAGAATTTTTTAGATGGATTTCAGAGTCCGAAGCATCTCTAAAACAACGTTATGAATTGGAAAAAAATTATTTGCGTTCGCAACATAATATGTTAAAACTTTATTCTCGTTGGGTTAAACCTTATTTAAAAGCCGCACAAAAATTAGGAAGAGATTTGAGCGGAAATAAATCGATTGATGCAAGTCTTGTAACTGCATTCAACAGCACAATATTTGAATTAGTTTTATTAGCTACTTCAGCTTACGATCCAAAAGATGATGTAAGTGCTGAACTTTTACCAGATATTTTCAAATCAGTAAAAACAAGAAAATATTATAAAGTTATAATAGTTGAATTTGAGTTTAGAAGTATTCCTCAAAAAATATCTCAAAAAGGAGATTGGGCATTCGGGGGAAAAGTAAATATCAAGTTTACAAGCTATGCTTTGAATGATGAAGAGCTCGAAGTTCTTAAAAAAGAAATAGATAAAGATGATTTTCAACTAATTTCCCAATTAATTGAGGGAGCCACAGATTCAAGTTTGAAAGAAATAGAAAAAGATATTGATGATATTTTAGAAGGAAAAGATAAAAAAGAAAAAGAAAAAGAAACACCAAAGTCAGATAATTCAAATCCTTTTAGTGCATTGTTTCAACCATTAATTGATGCGCTAAAACCTAAATCAAAAGGAGCAATTAAAACAGAAGACACATCAAAAGGAGTAAATCCAGATAATGAATATGAAAAGGTAATTCGTTCACAAGCAGCATTAGGTGCAAGAGAATTGTGTTTCACAGTATTCGATGTTTATAAAAAAGCCCACGGAATGCCTTCGCATCAAAGTCATTACGACTCACAATAAGCAAAGATATTTTAAGTGGAGTTTCTTTAATAATTGTGTCAAAAGTAAAAGAAATTAGAAAAATCGAATCTAATATCAAAGAAATAAAACCAGAAAAAAAAGAAAAGTTAGAAGAAGAAATTAAAGAAAAAGAATTAGAAAATTTTCAAAGTTTTATTTCAAACAAAAAAAGTTTTGGCTCATCAACATTAGAACAAACAGAAATTTCTCAAGAGGAGAATATTAGGGAAAGAAAAGTAGCAAAAGAAGATGAAGAAGAAATTAATTTTAGGCCATCTTATTTAGGGGGAGGAAATCCTTACAAAGAAAATAAATATTCTCCAGTTGGAAACGCAGAATATTTAGGCGACTCATCTAATAAAAGAGTTTTAGGACAAAGAAGTTTTGAACAAGAAAAATCGTCTGGGCAAAATCAAGAATTTGAAAATCAAAGACGTCAGTCTGAAAATCGCGAGTCCAATGATGAAAGAGCATATTTGAATCAGCAAGAACAAAGAGACAAACGAAGAAAAAACCTTTTTTAAAAACCAAGTTAAAAAAAATTAAAAATCAAAGACTTTGCGATTTAATTTCTAGTCGATGCAGAGCATATAGATATTAAATCCAGAAATTAAATAACCTTTAAATACAATCATCACGTCGTAAAAAAGAGGTAAAATGGCTAATTACGAAAATTTCTATAACGGTTCGCAATATTCTTTTGAAAAAGATACATCTTCCGGATTTAATATTCATCCATATGTAAAAGATATTGCGTATCCAACAGACCCTTTAACTGCTAATCAGCTAAAAAAGGTTTCAGATAAAATAAGTTCAGGTGCACAAACAATTGAAGTTTCAGGATTAGGATTATCGGGAGGCGGACCAATGAAACATTTGGCGTCTATTCCCAAACAACATTGGAAAGAAATAGACCGTTTAAGAAAATTAACCGGAGTAGAATTAACTTTTCACGGACCTTTAGTAGAATCAACTGGCTACTCCAGAGGCAACTGGTCCGAAGATCAAAGAATGGAAGCAGAAAGACAAATGAAAGCAGCAGTTGAATTAGCTCAACAAATGAATTCTCAAAGTGAAACAGAAAATCCTAAAGGGATGGTTATGACTTTTCACACAAACAACGGACTTCCAGAAGTTGAAAGATGGGTAAGAACCGGAACAAATGAAAATGGAACAGCAAAGGAAGAGATGGTTCAAATGTCTGTAATAAATTTAAGAACGGGTCAGATTGGAAATCTCCCAACACCCAAACTAGATTATTTCAAAAATTTAGGAATTGAAAAAGAAACAATGCAAGAAACATTAGAGGATTTCAATAAAAAACAATGGCATCAACAATTAGAATCAATATTTCTAAATAATAACCGTGCTCGACGTGAAGTAGTAGAAACTCTAACCTCAACAAAAATAATGTCAGATGAATTATCATCAAAATATCCTGGAGGACTTTTTGAAGCTTATAAAAAATATAATGAAAATTATAAGGAATATAATCAAGAAATTGCTAAAATCAGCAAATCAGATCCTCAAGCAGCTTCAGGAATACAATCAGGCGTTAGGTCTTTGAACGACGCGAGTTTTTTCATAGGAGATTCATATAATCAATTAAAAGAAGTATTTAACGAGGCATATGAAAGAGCAGAAAAAGATCCTTCAAAAAAAGAAGAAGTTGCTAAATTAAAAAAATATCGAGAAGAATTATTACCTTTATACAATAACTTTAATGAAGATAAATCAAATCTTTTAGACTTTCAAGAAAAAATTAGTGAAGGAACTAGATTGTTAAAATCAGAAAATATTCCTCCGCAAATATATACTTCTCTTAAAGATTTTGCAATAGATAAAGGTTCAGACACATTTTCAAATGTAGCTTTACACGCATATAACAACGCTAAAGAAAATAATCGTGCTCCGGGAATAATTAGTATTGAAAATCCCCCAGCAGGTATGTCTGGTTTAACGAGGGCAAAAGAATTAAAAGAGTTGATTATAAAATCAAGAACAAAATTCGTAGAAAAAGCAAAGGCACAAGGCATGTCTGAAAGTAAAGCTATATCTGTTTCAGAGCAAATTATAGGTGCAACTTGGGACGTCGGACACATCAATAGCATTCGTAAATGGGGATATACAAAAGAAGATGTAATCGGAGAAGCTAAAACTATCGCGAAATATGTAAAACACATGCACATCGCGGATAATTTAGGATTTGAAGACGCAGAATTGCCTATAGGAATGGGAAATGTTCCAATTGAAGAAATACTTGACAGCAAACAAGCATGGACAGAAAATTTCAGAAAAGCGAAAAAAGCAATTGAGACAGGCGATTGGTTTTCTAAACAAGGAGGAATGGGTATGGTTGGCACGCCGGTGAGAGAATCACTTTCAGGATTATCTGCACCAGTATATTCAATTGGAACAGGACAATCAGCGTATTGGAATCAATCAGCAAATGTGATGGGAAATTATTTCGGAGGCATTGGCGCAATAAATCCAGAAATTCATCATTCAATTTATGGAGCAGGATTTAGTGGACTTCCCTCTTATTTCGGTGGAGAAATGCCCGGAAAACAAAATAGTTCGTTTTCCGGAGCACCTTTAAATTAGTTAGTTTGCAAAATATACATTGTAGAGTAATGTTTAAATAATCTTCAAACGTTAAACCGTCGGAGAGTGTGATGGTAAAATTATCTAAGAATACTGAATCTAAAAAATCGGAAAAACCAATTAAAAATGCGAAAATTATTTTTCGCACAGATAAAGATGTCGCGATGGACTTCGCAGTAAAAGTTCATAAACAATTTGATCATTTAGTTAAAGCGACGGTATTATTCGGTTCTCAAGTAACAGAAAATGTAAAGTTCGGTTCAGATATAGATATACTAATTTTAATTGATGACGCCGCAATAAATTGGGATTTAGAATTAACTTCTTGGTATCGTGAAGAATTAGCGAAATTAATTTCAGTGCAAGAGTATGAAAGAGATTTACACATCAACACAATTAGATTAACTACTTGGTGGCGTGATTTGCTTCACGGAGATGCAGTCGTTTTAAATATTTTAAGACACGGACAAGTTTTGATAGATTTAGCAGGATTTTTCAATCCTCTGAAAGCGTTAATGATGCAGGGAAAAATCCACGCAACACCCGAAGCAGTTTACGCAGCATTGCAACGCGCACCTCAACATTTAACAAGAAGCAAATTATCTCTGCTCGGAGCAGTTGAAGGAGCTTATTGGTGTATGGTTGAATCTGCACAAGCAGCCTTAATTACTCTCGGTAAATTACCTCCTTCACCAGAACATGTTACAAAAATGCTACACGAAAATTTTGTTGAAACGGGAATTTTAAAATCGGATTATGTTAAATGGTATCGCGATATTTACATGTTGCATAAACAAATAGCTCACGGAGAAATAAAAAAAGTAGATGCCAAAGAAATTGAAAATTGGCAAAACCGTGCAGAAAATTTTATGAAAACTATGGTAGATATAATTGACAAACTTATAGACGCGAAAAGTTCTTCAAGTCAAAAATAAAAATTTAAGCCGCTTTCTATGGCTTATCTTTTTTTGCTATAAGATGACTTTTAGTAACCGCTTGTCCGATTCTATAAGCTTCAGCTGATTGGTCTGCTGGTTTAAGAGTAGCATAAATTCCTGAAATATATTTCTGTCCTTCAGAAAAATCTAAACTATCTGAGAAGTTTTTCATGATTTTTATCAAATCATTTTTTGCCTTAACTTCAGCATAATCTGGATGAGCATTATAAAACCAAGCTACTGCTTCCAATATCCCTTTAGAAAGTCCATCTTTTTTAAGACTTTCAATCTGATTAGTTACATAACTTTCAACATGTTTTCCTAATTTTTCTGGATTTTTCAAAAGTTCGTGAGCAGAATAAGCACCTGCATAACTTTTCAACCATTCCTCGTTAGCTCCTTCAAACTTCCGAGGTTCAATAGGACTGTCAAGTAAATACTCTGCTAAAACTCGTTTATCAGAAATTCCCCCAATAGCCAAAGGAAGATTACTTGTAACTGCAGAAGATAATTCTCCAGCATATTGTTTAACTGTTTGTTCAAGATAAGCTCTTTGTCTTGCAGGAGGCATATCAAACGAAGCATTAAGTATTGGAACTAATCTCTCATCTTTTTCACGCCCTTCTAACTGTATAAATTTAGCAACTGCATTAACAGACTGGTCTTTATCAAATGCTTGTTTAATCTGATTACCACTAATATCTCTTGTTCCAAGTTTTATAATCTCTTCAAGTTCCATAAATTTCGTAACAATTATAAGTATTTAAACTTTTCTATTGTAGTAACTAATCAATAGTAACTAATCTTAAAATATCTCTCATTCATATAAACTCAAAATAAATCTTCAATATTCGAACTATTTTCTTGTTTAGAATCTTTAGTCTCTTTTTTTTGTGGAGCCATATTATCCTCTACATATTCAATAACTAATTCATTAAAAAAGTTTTCTTGTTGCGTGTCATAAATTACGCCAGTTTCAGAAATTTCATCCATCTCAAAATTCATCGTAGAAGTTTCAGGAGTTTTCATAATAAAATCAGCTGAACTAATGGGAATAGCGTCGTTCAAAACAGGAATTTCACTAACCTGTTCTTTACTCGGTTGATAATCTTCTTCAGAACCCCAATTATCTATTTGATTAAACAATCTTTCATTATGAGTAGTATTTTTTTCAGAAGATTGCAAAGTAGGAATAATCATTGGCCTTAAATTCATAGGAACATTATGAGAACCGTTAGCCTCAATTGCATGAGGGTGAGTAGAATTATTAACAATTATTTTTTTAACATTAATAATTGGTTTAGATTCTAACTCCTTTTCAAAATCAGAAACTAATTGAGAAACCATATAAGCCGCGTCAGCATTAGCAGAAATACTGTCTATTCCTTCTTTAAGTAAAAATTTAACCATTTCAGGTTTGCTTCCAGCTTGTCCGCAAATAGAAGTCTCAACACCATATTTTTTACATCTGCGAATAACATAAGCGATAGAATTCAAAACAGCAGGATTTAATTCATTATATAAATTTTGAACTTCCTCATTATTTCTATCAAGAGCAAGAGTGAATTGAGTCAAGTCATTAGTTCCAAAACTAATAAACGAAATTCCTTCTTCGCACAATTCGTTTATTAATTGCACAGCTGCAGGAGTTTCAACCATTATTCCAATTCTAACATTTTTAGGAAAATGAATTTTCTCTGCAATTTTTTTAGCCTCGCGAACTTCTTCAACAGAAATAACTTGTGGGAACATAACTCCGAAAACTTTATGTGCATATTCATCCGCTAATTCTTTAATCGCAGTAAATTCTGCTTCAAGTAACTCCTGATTTTTCAAACTGAATCTTATTCCGTGATCTCCAAGCATAGGATTCATTTCAACAATTTCGGGAGCACCTTCTAAATTTTTGTATTCGTCACTTCTAATATCGGAAGTTCTCACCCAAATTTCTTCAAATGGTTGAGCAATTTTACGCAATCCATTATATAAAATTTCAACATAATCTTTCATTTTATTTTTACGAACAAACCACACAGGATGTTTTCCAGAAGTCGCAATAACTGTTTCAAGTCTGACAAGTCCAACTCCTTTCGCCCCACACGAAGCAGCACGCAGAGCATAATCGGGCAAATCAACAATAACTTTAATTTTTATTTTTTTGGTTGGAACAATTAATTTAATTTCTACTTTTTTCTCAACAGCTTTTCCGTCTAAAACGCGTCCAGTAAAACCATCAACAGTAACAATTTGTCCGTCCTTTAATTTTTGAGTAGCGTTTCTTGTTCCAACAACAGCAGGAATTCCCATTTCACGAGAAACTATCGCTGCGTGAGAAGTTACGCCTCCTTCATCAGTAATAATCGCAATAGATTTTTGCATCGCCACAACCATGTCAGGATTAGTCATCATCGTAACAAGCACATTTCCCTTGTTAATTTTTGAAAGTTCTTCAAGAGAATGAATTATTTTAACTACGCCAGAAGCGATTCCGGGAGACGCAGGAAATCCGGAAAACAAAACATTCCCTTCAATTTCTTTATCGTTTTCTTTAACTTTGGTAGTGATTGGACGAGATTGAACGATATAAATTCCATCATTATCTATTGCAAATTCAATGTCTTGAGGAACACCATAATGTTCTTCTAATTGCAAACCATATTGTCCAAGAACTTTTAATTCGTGCCCTGTTAAAACTTCACGATTGCTAATTTCAGAATTCAAATTAATCTGTTCGGTTTTTCCAGAAGAACTTCTAGTGAGTGCAATTTTTTTATCCGAAACTTTGCGTTCAATAATTTCTAAATCTTTATCTAAAGTATAATGGTCTGGAGAAATCATTCCAGAAACAATTCCTTCACCGAGTCCGAACACAGCTTCAATAATAAGATGATTATCGTTCTTCAAAGGATTTTTAGAAAACATAACTCCTGATTTTTGAGAATCAATCATTTTTTGCACGACAACCGCTAAATAACTTTGTTCGTCAAAGAAACCTTTTTTTCTACGATAAAAAATTGCACGAGCAGTGAACAAAGAAGCAAAACATTTTTTGATATGCAAAATTAAAGATTCGTTTCCTTTAACATTCAAAAAAGAATCTTGTTGCCCTGCGAAACTTGCATCTATTAAATCTTCAGTTGTCGCACTTGAACGAACTGCGACAAATGGTTTTTCGTGCGAATTTCTTAAAATTGCTAAAGCTCCACCACTCGCACCAACAAATTTTGTTTTATCAATATCAAGAATTTCATAAGCGTCAGAAATTTCAGACACCATATCTTCAGGCATTGAAGCACTTTCAATTAAATTTCTTATTTTTTTAGAATTCAAATCAAGTTGTTTAACATCATCAACATTTGTTTCTTTCAAAATAGTCAAAATTGTATTTCTCAAACCAGATTTCTCAATAAAATAATCATATGCTTGTGCAGTCACAATAAATCCGGGAGGAACTGGAAATTTATGAGTGTACATTTCAGCCAAACTCGCACCTTTTCCCCCAGCTATCGAAATATCTTTATTAGAAATTTCAGAAAACCACTTCACCCATTTTCCCTTTATGCTCATCAATAAGATAAAACACAAACACTTAATAAAGATTACCTAAAAGTATCTATTTAATTCGTAATCTTACAAACTCTTTAATTTGTTCCTTAAATATTTCCAAGTCTTTACGAAGAAACGAGCCACCAGAAGCCCTAACGTGCCCGCCAGCAACAGATTTCTCAAGTCCAGCAATTCCTGCTTTCAATAAATCAGACATAGAAAACGGAAGAGGTTCAATTTGACTTCGCGCAGACACGGTTTTTAAAGAAGAATCGCTGTCAGAATTTGAAAGAATAATAATAATCGAATTGGTAAATTTAGTCGAAAGAATCGTAGAAAGTTTAGAATTTATAGAAAAAATTGAATTACATTCATAAAAAAACAGTTGTGGTTCATCGATTTTTTGATTTTCAAAGTAAGATTCAGTATCTTTAAAATTTTCTAAATGTTTTTCAATTTCAGCAGAAACAAGATTATGGATTTTTTCAATTTCTAAAAATTGCAAATTAGAAACAAGTTCATATGCTTTAGGAGGATTATCACGATAATACAAATTCACAGAACCAAGAGCATCAGCCATTTCAAAAGGTCTAGACAATTTAATATTTTCTACGTTTAACGATGGATAATACTTCTGTAAAAATTTTAAGTTGTCGATTTTTTGATAAGAAAATTCAGAAACTGCAGCTGCACATACAAGCTCGCAATAATTTTTTTCATTCAAAATATTTTCACCAAGTCGATAAATAGTCAAAGCAGTGCAATCAGCAGACTCTGTTTTAATTATATTTTTTACAAATAATAATGACTCATCAGATGGATGATGGTCAATGTAAAAAACCTCAAAATCATCACAAAATTGTTTAAATTGCGAAACTGTTTCGCGAGTTATACCTAAATCAAGAACAAATACTTTTTTTATATTTTCAGATTTTAGTATTTTTGTTAATCCTTCAAAAATAGTTTCACCATAATTTCTAAAAAATAATTTGGGTTTAAGAAGGGAAGGAATTTTATTTTTCAAAATTCCATTAAGAAGAATCGCTGAAATCATTCCATCATTACATTTAGCGTGAGTAATAATTCCTATTTGTTCATTAGAATTTATATTTTTAATAAAATCAAAAAATAATTCTTGTTGGTTATCAAAATTATTCATAAATTAAATTTTATTGTGCAACAGGAGATTTCATCGCAACTTTTTCAAAAGTAACTCTTGTTCTGCAAGGTAATTTTGATTTAGTCATAGAGAAAGCTTCACGAGCAACTCTAACTGAATTTTCAGAATCGCAAGCAATCAAGTATAATTCTTGCCCCGCAAGAACACGAGCAGCGCGTCCTTCAATAATTCCGAATGATTGTTTCATACCTGTAGACAAACGGTCCGCTCCAGCACCAGCAGCTGCTTTATTGTTTCTTAAAATATGGTGTGGATAAATCTTAACCCATAAATAAAATTTACCTGGAATTTTAGTTTCTAATTGTTTTGTCAAAACCATTCTTCCAGATTCAATAGACAAATCTTTTATAACAATAGTTTCATCAGTAACTAATCTCAAAATAAATGGAAATTTTCCTTCGATAAACGCCTTTTGATTTCCAATATTATATTTTACAACTTTATTCGGAGGAACTACCTTAATATAAGATTGAGATTTTTTTTTAGAAACTCTTGTGTAAGGACGATTGTTCTTTTTAGAATATGAAAGTGCTTTTCTTATGGCCATGTTAAATTTTATCCTCAAAAATGAAATTTAACAATTGAAAATCTATGATTTTCATATTGTTCAACTCAATCTTATGTTGTGAGCGAAGGCGAGCAGTGTGAGTTGAATAAATCATATTACTTAACCTCTACCTCAGTAGTCACAGCTTGACCGGGCAAACCAGTTTCAAAAATTGCTCTTACCAAACCTTTGGTTCCGTGAGCATCACTAATTTTTCCAGAAATAATTTTTCCAGCAGTGCTCTTCCAATGAACCTCTTTACCGACGAGTTTCTTCGCTTCTTCACGAGAATGCGAGCCCAAATCTAACAAGTAATGTCTTTCATGAATTCTATGTCTCGAACGTCTAAACTGAACTACTATTCCTTTCATAAACAGAAATGAAAAAACAGGTTTAAAAAGATATCTACGAGCTTAATAGAAAAATAATTCTCAAGCCAGTTCGTTAATTTTTAAAGAGTATCAAAAAGAGATACTGAATTTTCCAAGCTCTTTTTTCAAAGTATCTATCACGTCAGAAGAAACAGTTAATTGTGTTTTATCTTTTGTGTCAATAATTGCTTTTTCAAGAAGAGCTTTATCGCTTAAATTAAATTTGCCATTTTCAATTTTCATAACTCTACCAGATTCAACAAAAAATGCAGCTAAATCCGTCAGAACAAGCTCTCCCTTTTTATCACCAAATGTTACTTGCAAAACGCCCTTTTCAGTCATTACTAAATCCGCACGTTGCGCATAATTCAAAAGTTCTTTAATCAATTCAATAGCGTCGCGTCTCAACGAATTCATTTCAAGTTGCGTAACTTTTCCAGTTTTAACTTTTAATTTCATAGAGACAATCGCTTTCAAAGGTTTAACCAATCGTGGTTGCAATTTACCCTTAGCAATCAATTCTTTTTCCACAGATTTAATCAAACTTTCAGGACTTTTATTTCCAAAAATCTTCTTCAACAAATCAAAAACTTCCGAATACGAACGCTCTGCATCATAAACAATTAAACGCGCCTCAAGTTTTTTACGAATATCTTTTAATTTAATATCATATTTTTTAGATTCCACAAGTAAATCATCAATTTCTTTACCTGGAACTTTTTTCAATTTTCCATGTTCGTGGTCTTTATACAATTTAATTACTCTTTCTAAAAACTTCAATTCTTGTAAACCCATAACTTTTTCATCATCGACAAGCACTTTTTTGACGTCGGCAACCATAGTTTTAGGAGCAGGAGGCGCGTGTCCAGCAAGCATCATTAAAGCTTGAGTCGGAGTAACTATTCCCCAATAAATATCCATCATCGCATCAATCATTCTTCGCGTAACGAGATTTTCATTTTGTTCACCATATTTCATAAATTTATCAACTGCTTCAGGAGAAGGTTTGACTTTACCCATTTGCAAAAGCAATTTCCACGGCAAGAAAGTTCCCCTGTCATACATTGGAACTCCGTCACGAATAAATGTAAACATAACAGGATTCGCGTCCTTAACATTGTCCCAAAAATCAGTTAACAAATAAACTTGAACATTCAAAATATTTTTTGTTCCAGACAAAGCAGTTGCTTCGCGAATATAATCGTGAATCATTCCACGCAATTTTTCAAGTAATTGCAAACGAGGCATTCTTTTCACATCAGTGTCATCAATAATTACAAACGTATCAACATCGCTAGTTTTATCTGCAGTTCCCCTAACTAAACTTCCGCCGACAACATAAGACGCAACATATTTTTCAAATTTTCTCAACACAAGAGATTTGTGAATATTCGCTAAACGTAAAGAGCCTAAAAGTCCTTTGTCATATAATGGAAAACTCGAAGATATCGCATCAACAAATTCATATTTGCTATCGAGTCCATAATTCCACAAATCAAATTCCGTTTTTATATGCACCCAAATATTTTGTTTGCTTTCAACAATTATTTTTAAAAGTTCAGGTTTAATTTTTTTAGAAATATTCTTAAATTCATCTTCTGGAATAAGCATCAATAAATGTAATGGTTTCTTAGCAATTTCTTCAGGCAATAAACCTTCATCTTCTTCAAAAATTTTAAAAGATTGTGCAGGCAAAACACTTAAAAAATGTAAAAACGGAAATTTCTTCACAACTTTTTTCTTAAAGTCTTCTAATTCTTCTTTTAATTTATCCGATTTTTTTACCAAATCTTCAGTAGTTTGTGATTCAGTTCCAGGTATTTTTTCAGAAGAAACATAATTTTTAGAATTACCTAATTGTCCATGCAAACCAGAGGGCATTTTTTCAGACATATTATTAATTACATATAATGCTATTTAAGGCTTACGAATAAAAAGTAGTTAAGAGATGTTTGATTTATCTTGCTTTCGCACATTTGCTCCGATAACCATTGCAGCAGCAATCAACACTAAATTTTTTATAATATATTGTCCTTCTAAAGTTGGGAGAAAAAAATTACCTTGTTGAAAAACCAATTTAGGAAGTAAAATAAAAGGTAAAAAAGTGCCTAACATTTGAGGCGCAAGAAGTCCAATCGCAAGGCGTATTAATGGTTTAAATAAAAAACAAAATCCTACCCCTACTTCCCACCATCCCAAAAGTGGAACAAACCAAGAAGAATCAAACCAATACACTGTTTGAGTAACTAAATCAGTTGCAGGACTATAATCTACAACTTTCAATAATCCAAACCAAATAAATATAATAGCGATAGAATAACGAAGAGCCTTAAGCCCGTAATGCCCAAGCCAAATAGTAATTTTTTTATCAATAACCCTAAAATTCATAAAAATTAAAACAACGGATAATATAAAAATATATCTCTGACTTAAAAAATTTATATTTCTTAAGAATAAGTATATTTATAAAATGAAATAAAAGTTATTATTCTATGACTTCAAGACATTTTATAATTTCGAAAGAAAGAGTTAGTGGCTCTGATAGAATAGACTATTCTTCTCATAGTCAAAATCCTTCTAAAAATGACATACCTACTCTTGAAGCAATGACTTCTGTGGTAAATATTTCTGGAACTTACACAGTTTATCTTGGAACAAGAATCAAAGAAGATTTTAAACCAACCGACATCCAATCACAAGCATGTGAAATAGCTTATCAGTCAATAGTTTCTTCAACAAAACGTATGATGTATCAAGGAGATACACTAGAAGATACAGTAAATGAATTAGAGCAAAGAGAATTATTTAATTTCGGGGTTTAATAACCCGATGCTCTGCATCTGCCAGAAATTAAACTGCAAAGTCTTTCTAGACTTTGATGTGTTCAAAGTTTTTCTCATATAACCTTTGACATTAGAAATTTTTGAGAATTTCTTTATTTTAAATTTGCTAAAAATCCGAAATACTGAAAATAAATAGAGATAATATCAAAAAAACAATGCACCACCCCACACTTTAGTGTGGGGTTTGAATGGTGCTTGATTCATCAAAAATCAAGGATTTTTGAATGCAAGCAAAATAAGATTTTGCTGCACAGCAAATTGTTAACTATTGCAATTT
>SICU01000013.1 GCA_009694755.1 Candidatus Pacearchaeota archaeon | reverse complement strand
TTTTATACTTTTTATTTTTCTATGGATTCTTTAATTGCTTTGGGAACAATTATTGCATATTTAACTGGAATTCTTAATTATTTTGGATTAGTTCAAGATTATTCTGGAGTTTCCGCGATGATTATGGCTATTTTTACAACTGGAAAATATATTGAATCAAAAGCTCGCGGAAGAGCATCGCAGGAAATTAAAAAATTACTTGAAATGGGGGCAAAAAAAGCTACAGTTTTACGCGGAAAAATGGAAATAGAAATTGATATTTCTGCTGTTCAAATTGGAGATGTAATGATTGTTAAACCTGGCGGACAAATTCCTACAGACGGTATTGTTGTAAAAGGTGAAAGTGCGGTTGATGAAAGTATGGTTACTGGCGAAAGTTTGCCTGTCGAAAAACAAAAAGGAAGTTCAGTAATTGGTGCAACGATAAACCAAGACGGAATTTTATATGTTAAGGCAACTAAAATTGGAAGCGATACTTTTTTAGCACATATAATTAAACTTGTTGAAGAAGCGCAAGGAACGAAAATTCCTATACAAAAATTAGCAGATAAAATTACTGGTGTTTTTGTTCCGATAATTTTATTTTTAACTTTATTGACTTTTGCAAATTGGTGGTTTTTTTCTGAAGATATTGGTTTAGCTGTCGGTGTTGCTGTTTCGGTTTTGGTCATTGCTTGTCCTTGCGCGTTAGGATTAGCTGTTCCAATTTCTTTAATGGTTGGAAGCGGAATGGGTGCTAAACGAGGAATTTTGATTCGTAAAGGAGAAGCAATTCAAACTATGAAAGAAGTAAAAACTATCGTGTTTGATAAAACTGGAACTATCACTAAAGGAAAACCTGAAGTTACGAATATTATCTCTTTAGTCAAAGAATCTTACCTTCTTGAAGTTTCAGCATCTCTTGAAAAATTAAGTGAGCATCCAATTGCTCGTGCGATTGTTGTTAAAGCTAATTTGAAATCTTATAAACCTGTTAAAGGTTTTAAAATTTTAAGAGGACGCGGAGTTGAAGGAAATATTGGAACTAAAAAAGTTTTTATCGGAAATAGAACATTAATGAGCGAACAAAAAATTGATTTGAGAAAATTTAATGATGAATTAGAATTTTTAGAATCTCAAGGTAAAACTACGATGATTGTTGTTGAAAATAAAAAACTTATTGGAATTATTGCAGTTGCAGATGCGATTAAAGAAGATTCTATTATTGCGATAAATCGTTTGAAATTGGAAGGATATAGAACGATTATGATTACTGGTGATAACGAACGAACTGCGTTGGCTATTGCTAAACAAGTTGGACTTTCGGAAGTGATTGCGAATGTTTTGCCTGAAGATAAATCTAAAAAAGTAGAGGAATTGCAAAAAAGCGGGTTCGTTGCTTTTGTTGGAGATGGAGTAAATGATGCGCCTGCTTTGAAACAAGCTAATGTCGGAATTGCTATGGGTTCTGGAACGGATATTGCTATTGAGTCAGGCGATTTGGTTTTAGCTAAAAGTTCTTTAGTTGGAGTCGTTGAAGCAATTCATCTTTCACGTGCGACGTTCCGTAAAATAAAACAAAATTTATTTTGGGCATTTGCATATAATGTTGTTGCTATTCCTCTTGCTGTTGCTGGATACTTAAATCCTTTAATTGCAGAATTGGCGATGGCTTTGTCTTCAGTTAGTGTTGTTGCAAATGCGAATTTATTGAGACGTGCGAAGATTTAGGAAAATTGAGTGAATTAATTTTAAACATTATTAGTTATAGGATTTTTATTTATTATCAATTAATTTGATGTTTGTTAGCTCTTATTTTTAGTTTTAATAGATAAGTTAATATAGAAATCTTGCTTTATTAAATTAGAAAGAGGATTGCTATGGCACAAAAGAAAAAAAAGGCTGTTAAGAGAAAGTAAATCTCTAAGTCCTGTCTATTTTATTTTTCTCTTTTTTAATTCTATAAACTTATTGTCAAATAAACTCATTTATTCCTGGCTGTTGTGTTATATTTATATATTTCAATTTTCTTTTTATATTATGAAGAAATTTCATTACTCTCGAAATCAAATTTCTAATTTAAATTTTTTAATTTGTAGTAATGATTTGCTATTTATTAAACAAAAAAATTAAAATGAATAAAAAAGGTGGGTTTTTCGCTAATTTTGTTTTAATTTTATTATTTATTTCTCTTTGTTTTGCCATATATTATTTATATCAGTTTTGGCCTCGTGAACCTGTTGAGTTAAATAGAGTTTCAATTGATGAACCGACTACAATTGTTTTGAACGGAATTCCTAGCAAACAGTTCTATAATAAAATGAGATATTCCGATAGGGTTATTTCTTATTCAATTGCTTCTTCTTGTTTAACTGATAGAGTTTCTTCAATGGAAGAAGCGTTTGCGAATTTGGAAGAGCTCACAGTTTTAAATTTTATTAAATTTGATAGAGCTGATGCAGACATCAAGATTTTGTGTTCAGATGTCGCTCCAGAAGCAGGACAAGAAAATTATTTTGTTGCAGGTGAAGGTGGGCCTTCGAGTGTTTTGAATTCCACAGTTTATTCGCTGATTCTTGAAGGAAAAATTGCATTATATCGCGACGATTCTTGTGCTGGTGCGAAAGTCGCAACACATGAACTTTTACATGCGTTAGGATTTGACCATAATAATAATTCTAAAAGTATTTTATATCCTACTTTAAAATGCAATCAAGAAATAGATTTAGAAATTATTGAAAGCATCAATAAATTATATTCTGTTGAGAGTTTATCAGATTTAGTTATTTATTCAGTAAATGCTACAAAGTCAGGAAAATATCTGAATTTCCATATTGAAATTTTGAATCAAGGACTCGTATCTTCTGGAAATGTTTTTTTGGGAGTTTATTCTGGTGAAAAATTAATTGATAAATTTGATCTTGGGGATGTGAGTGTCGGAGCCAGAAAAATTTTAGATGTAGAGAATTTGAAAGTTTCTTCTAATGCGAAATCTATTGTTTTCTATGTTGATTATGATAATTTAGTTGTTGAATTAGATGAAAATAATAATAAGGCCAATTTAAAGCTTACAGAAAAATAATTTTTTGAATAATTAATGTTTATTTTTAAAAGAGAAAATAGTTAAAAAGGTAAGATTGTTGATATTTATATGAGGGATAAAAGAGTTCTTGTAGTGTTAGTTTATTTTGCTCTTTTTGTTTTGATTCTTGCACTTTTAGGAGTTATTTTTGATAAAAAAATTACAGGTTATCAAATTTTAGGGGGAAATGAAGAGACAATTCCGAATACGATGACTCTTCGTAATGATGATGTTACGACTATGACAAATTACCCCGTTCAGTTTGGAAGAGCATTTGTTCAAGGAGAAATTCCCCCTGGATTTTTTCCTCAAGTTTCAATTGATGGTGTGCCTGTCCAAACACAAGTAGATGTGAAAAATAGACATGTTGATGGAAGTTTAAGGTTTGCAGTTATTTCTCTTATTGTGCCGTCTTTGAATGTTGGACAAACAAAAACTTTAACATTCCAATCAATTTTTGAAAATCAATATTCTGCCTCTGTTGGAAATTTTCCTTTATCTACTGCAGAGATGTTAGCTACAAATTATAATTTTGATGCGGTTATGGAGCTTGTTAATCCAGCAGGAACACATACTCTTTCTGCTCGCACGATGTTACAAGACAATAACATTCATAAATATTGGATTTCTGGACCTATTGTTACAACTGTTGTTTTAGCAGACCATTCTAACACTCGACAATATGATGTCGGATGGGAGCAACAAAATACAAAACTTACCAAATGCGTCGCTATTTCAAGTACTTCTTGTAGCGCATCAACTATTTTAGAAGTTGCAGATGCTTCTTGGGTTACAGTTGGACAAGTTTTAAACTTACAAGAGGAATTAGTTTTTGTGCAGGCGGTAAACACTGTTGGACAAAATACAATAACTGTTCAAAGAAACTATGGGGGACTTTTAGGTAATCCTGATCAAATTAATGCAAATAATTATGTTACTGCTACTACTTGGCAACCTACTTTTCAAGCAAATCATAAATCTTTTAGACCTATTTATGTGGCTGATTTTTGGCCTGCCCCTGTTAATAAAGTAAGGGTAAGATTTATCGGTGAAAATTCAAACACAGAAGCTATGCAGGATTTATCTTATGATTTAAATCTTAAAACTGGTTTCTCAAATCCAGTAAATGTATTTTCGGATTTAGAAGTTACTCATCACATCGGTGCGAGATGGACAAAACAATTCTGGCTTACGCCTGTTTCAGAAAAATTAAGTGTGGACCATAACAAAAATTATTTAGCTCAAACAGGATTTGCAGATTATTATGATCCTGCTGTTCAACCTTCTTCAAACGTTGTTTCTAATTGGTATGATTGTTATACTTCTGGAAATCCAATTTCTTGTGGACCCTTATCTTTGAATAATGGAGGTAATGGTATTTTTCAAAGAAGTATAAATGTATATACAGCTATGGGTCCTGGAGGGGGGAGATGGGAACTTGGACCTATTCCTCAAACGAATGCTCTTTGGCTTAATAATCCTGATTGGCGCATGCAACATGTTGCTATCGCTATGGGCGATTTAGCTGGTTCTTGGCCTGTGCATTTTAGAGAAGGAGATTCAAATAAAGTTTACAACAGAGATCCAAATACGGGAGCTGTTCCCGCAATTGAAAATGCTAATGCTGTTCTTGCGATTGGAAAACCTGTTTCCGTAAATGCTCGACCGACTCTTTCATTTTTTTCTCCGTTTTGGACATCTACTTCACCTAGTGACAAAATAGATATTGTCTCCAGATTTACTCTTGGAGAAAAAAATAATCCTTTGATAGTAGGCACTACACGACAACAGTGGTCTACAGAATGGGGACACTATTATAATTTTGAGCCGATATTATATTTATTGACTGGAGACTATTTTCGTTTTGAACAGCTTGATTTTTGGGCGTCTTATTCTACTTTGTCTAATGGATATGCTCGTGGACCTGGCTCACAAGGGGGAGGGCAAGGAGGAGGACTAACAGATTTATCAGGGCCAAGATATCAATGTCGTCCTAATTATGTTAGATCATTTGCTGCGGCTTTTGCTGTCGATGGGACTCCGGAAAAAGAGCATTATAAAAATATGGTTTATGATGCGATAATTACTTGGATGGGTTTTCAAAATATTCCCTTATCTGAAGAGTCTACAATTTCTCCGACTGCTTGGAATATGGGTATGTGGAATTTTGGAAGAAACAAAGTGACAAATCCTGGAAATCTTGTAGACCCATCTAGTGGTTTCCAAGCTCCAGATTTACCTGCTCCTCTTAAATTTTGGATTATTGGAAGTAGTGCTCATAATCTTTTTAATTCTGAAATCCCTCCTGGCGTGGCTCGTTTTAGTGAAGCTCCTTGGATGACTGCTACTTGTGTTGAATCTCTTAGTTTTGCAAAATCTCTTGGTTACCCAGCTGGTTCATTATTACAATTTTTATCAGATTATTATGCTTGGCATTTCACTGGATTTGATTATAGGCTGATTGGAGCAGCTCGTGAGGCAACTACCGATTTTACGGGAACACCTTATGCAGCAGGGGTAACTTTAGTTCCTCCAAATCATTTAATAACTCCTGCTCAAGTTGCACTAGCTTATACTCAAGCTTATCTAGATAATCCTTGTGTCCAAGAGGGACTTCCTAATTTTTGTTCGGCGAGTAATGGAGAAACATACTTAACTATTCATACTGCGGCCGCTGCTCGACTTTATAGTTATGGGCAATCTGCATATGATACTTTGCGCAATTCACCAGGTGTATTGGAAACTTATAGTTTAGGAATTTATAATAAGGATCCGCGTTATGCTCTTGCTCCTCTCTCTAATTCTATTTGTACGCCTAATGCTATGTCTTCGTGTTCTACTGGACTTCCAGGAGTATGTTCTGCAGGACAACGTGCGTGTAATTCTGCTGGAAATGGATATAGCTCTTGTGTTGCGAATATTCTTCCAGGAACACAGACTGAAATTTGTGGAGATGGTTTGAATAATGATTGTGACGGTTCAACAGACGAATGTAGTCCTAATGCTCCAACTAATTTGACTGCGAATGCTGTGTAATATGAAATTAAAATTTATCTTTTTTGTTTTTTTGTTTTTTATTTTAATTAATAATTTTAATTTTATCTCTGCTCAAACTTCAAATTATGTTATCTTAAATTGGGTAGACAGTTCTTTTGATGAAACTGGATTTTTTATTGAACGTGCGCTTGGTTCTGGAGCTTTTGTTCAAATAGGAAATGTTTCCGCGAATGTTATACAATATACCGATTTTAATGTTCAACAATCTTTAAATTATTTTTATCGTGTTTATTCTTATAATTCTTATGGAAATAGTAATTATTCAAATATCATTGAGATTACTCTCTCTGCTGGTGCTACTAGCGTTTCTTTTTCTGGTGGCGGAGGTTCTTCTACTGGTTCTTCAACTAATTCAGGAGAAAATAGTATCTTAACTGGTTCAGTTATTCAAAATACTCAAAACGATTCTCTAACTATTTCCAATAATGAAACAACTAATTCCATATCTAATTCTGAAAATGGTTTGGGAACAATTGTAGGGCGCGCAATTGATGGAGATTCTGAGGCATTAAAGGAATTATCTCCTCTCGCTGTTTATGTTTTCATAGCTTTATTAATTGGTTCTGTATTTTTTATTGTGGCTAAAAAATATATGCACTGATTTGTAATTTTGCAATATTTAAATATAGGAATAACTTGTTTTTATTGAGGTTGAGATGATACGCATAAGAACAGATATTCCTGGACCAAATTCCTTTAAGACTATTGAACAATTACGAAGAAAAAATGGAGGGTGGGCAGTTCCATTTCCGTTCGTGCATTCTTCTCAAGGAAATGGATGTTATTGCGAAGATGTAGATGAGAATAAATTTTTAGATTTTGGTTCGCAAGTTGCGACGAATCCGTTTGGATATAATCACGATGAAATGATTGCAGTTGTTAAAAAATATTCTGCGCGTCATCCTTTGAAATTCGCAGGACAAGATTTTATTGTTCCAGAACATTTAAATTTAATTGACGAATTATTATCTATTTCTCCAAAAGGAATGGATGCAGGTTTTCTTGTAAATTCTGGTTCTGAAGCTGTTGAAAATGCAATTAAAATTTGTATGCATCGTCGTCATCATATGCAATTTAGCGTATCTTTTGAAGGTGCGTTTCACGGACGTACATTAGGAGCGTTATCTTTACATCATTCTAAATCTCTTCATAGGCGTGGATTTTTACTTGAATCAAATAAAGAACTTCCGTTTGATGATTCTGCTCCTGAAGTTTTGCGTGAACTTATTGAAACAAATGGTGCGGATAAAATTGGATTTATTGCTTTGGAACATTTTCAAGGAGAAGGAGGATATAGAATTCCGTCTTCAATGATGGTTAAAAAATTATTTGTACTCGCTCAAAAATATAATATTCCGTATCTTGCTGATGAAGTTCAGTCAGGAATTGGACGAACTGGAAAATGGTGGAGCTTCGAACATTATGGAATTACGCCGAATGTTTTTTCTGCTGCGAAAGCGTTACAAGTTGGCGCAGTAATTGCTCCTAAAAAAGATTTTCCTGATGAAGCAGGTTCTATTTCTTCAACTTGGGGAGGAGGACATATTTTAGATATGGCTTTGGGAATAAAAACTATTGAGATGATTAAACGAGATAAATTACTTGCTCGAAATAATAAAATGGGTTCTAAAATTTTAGACGGATTACATAAAATTGAAGAAATAAGTAATCCGCGTGGAAGAGGTTTGATGATTGGATTTGATTTACCTGATTCGCATATTCGCAATATGTTTATTATAGAATCTTTGCAAAAAGGATTAATATTATTGGGTGCTGGTGAGCGTTCTGTTCGAGTTATTCCTCCTTATATTGTTGACCAGCCAGAAATTGACGAGGGCTTACGAGTGATTTCAGAAGTTGCTAAAAAAGTTAATTCAAATGGTTTTGAATCGTATGGAAAAATTTGCGAATTTATGGATTGTGGAACAACGCATACTTGAGAGGAGATTTTTTGACAATTTTAGTAGTATTTTTTTAGATTTAGATTTTAGCCAGTTAAAAAGATTAACACTTGAAGGTTTTTTGTAACTTTTTTAGTGGTTTTTCCTTCTTTGCTGTTATTAGAATGGATTTTTGATTTAAAAAATCACGAAGAATTTAAAATTTTAGAAAAGAAAATAAACGATTTGGAAAAAAGAAAAAAATTCTTTAAAATTTCCTCCCAATGCAAAGCATCGTAGTATTCGGATAAGTTTAGAGAATTTTTATGTCTCAATGTCCCTTGAAAATTATATTCTTTAGCATAGAGTATAATTAAAATATTAATTACTAAAATTATCTGAATAATTGCCTTTCTTCGAGGTAATTTTTCCGTCTTTAAGTACGAATAGACGATTAGCAACTTTATCTATAAAATATCTGTCATGTGAAATAAATAACATTGTGCCTTTAAATTTTCCAAGTGCGTTTTCAAGAGTTTCTATGAGTTTTATATCTAAATTATTAGTTGGTTCATCAAGCAATAAGACATTATGATTTTCTACCATTAATCTTATTATATTTAATCTGGCTTTCTCTCCACCACTCAAAGATTTAATTGATTGTTTAAATGTATGTGGGGACATTCCAGCACCAGCTATTAAAGCCATTAATCTCTCTTCTTTTAGATGCCCAAAGTTTGTTTTAAAAAAGTCCATTACTGTCTGATCCTGATCAAAATCTTGTAACTCTTGGTCAAAATAACCAGAAGTAGTATTTGGTCCAATTTTAACTTTTCCCGAGTCTCCTTCAATAATTCCTGCAATTATTTTCAAGAAAGTAGACTTCCCTGACCCATTTGACCCGACAATACCGACTTTCTCCCCTCGTTCAATCTCAAAATTGACATTCGAAAAAAGTTCCTGATTATGATATTTTTTAGATACATCTGAAATTTGGAAAGCCATACTTCCAGCTCGTCGCTCATTATCAAAAGATATTCTAAACTCCTTAGTGAATTTTTCAGGATCCATAGTTTGAGGTAACTTCTTTAATTCAGCTTCAAATCTATCTGCCTGTATTCTTTTTGTTTGATTTCCTGCTATTGATGCCCAGACTCTTAATTGTCTAATTAAAGCAGTTAATTCTTCTCTTCGTTTAACATTCTCATTATGAAATTTTTTAATTAGTTGATGCCTATGTTCTTTTTCATCCATATATTTTTCATATCCTGAACCATATATTTGAAAGGATTTATTTTCTATTTCAATTATCTTTTTTGCGAATTTATTAAGTAAATATCTATCGTGACTAATAATAAAGACGGTTTCTTTATTAGATAGTTCAGTATCTAATTGATTCATAGTATCAAAATCAAGATGATTTGTTGGCTCATCAAGAAAATAAATATCTGCATCTTTTGAGAGACATTCTGCAATACGCAATTTCATTTTCTGGCCACCGCTTAGTTTGTAAAGTGGTGTGTTAAATTTATCTTCTTCAAAGTTTAATCTCTTAAGTATCTCCTTAAATTTAATATCTTCAAAAACTTGACTACTCTGACGAACAAGTATCTCATGTTCATACATTATTTTTTGAAATTCTTTTTCATCACTATAAATATCTGGCTCTTCAAATCTTTTTTCTAGCTCAATAATTTTATTTTTAACATGCATATTTCTTTCATTCAAATAATCTAAAAAATTACTTTCTGAATCCTCAAATTCTTTTTCCTGAACCATTACACTTATATTTAATTTATCATCAACTTCAATTAATCCTACATCATATTTCTCTTCTCCTAAAATACATTTAACAAATGTTGATTTACCAGTTCCATTTTGCCCAAGTAATGCTATTTTATCGCCTTTATGTATAACTAAGTTGACATTTTCAAAAAGATTGTCATGACCAAATTTCTTAGCTAAATTATTTATTCGTATCATAAGATGAGATTATACAAGACTTACTAAAAAGACCCTTTAAATAACTGATATTCGGATTAAATTGTGGAATTTCATTTAGCTCCTCTTGAAAACGTGTCTTGCTGGGCATTTAGAAAGATATACCGAGGAGCATCAGATTCATACACTGGAATGTTAAGTCTGACTAATCTTATAAAAAGGAAAAATACTTGGGATGAAATAGACACATTTAAAATTGAAGGGCAGAAACAATGGATTCAGATAGCCACTTCAAAGGAAGTAGAATGCGATAATTTTCTAAAAAAGCTAGAAGAAGAGATAAAGAAAAATCCTGAAAAAAATAATATTTATGGAATTCAACTAAATTGTTCTTGTCCTTCTCCCGGGCTAATAAATATAGGGCAAGGACCTGCTTTAATCAAACGTTCAACAAAAGTAATTAATATTCTACGGGAATTATTGAAGCAAGACAAATATAAAATTGGAATAAAATTGAGATTGGGCTTAAATGAGATAGAAGTAAAACAAAGAAAAATATTTACCTTACTAAAAGAGTTAGAAAAAATAGCAATAGAAAACAAGAATTTTACAAACGTGACGATTCATTTTAAACATGCTCAAGAGTCTTCATCAAAAGAATATAATTACTCTCTTCTCAATGAAATATCTTCTTATAATCTACCAATTATCATAAATGGTGGAATAAGAAACGCGGAAGATATACAAAAGTTAATTGGAAGTATAGATCCACAAAATATAAAGAATATTAAAGGGATTATGATTGGGCGAGAAGCAATGAAAAATCCTGATTGTTTCATGGAAATCAGAAAGAAATTAGATAAGGTGAATCAATTTTTTGCAATTAGAAATCTAAAAGAAATAAAAGGAGAATTTGAGGACAATTGTAAAATCCACACTCCAAAACATAATTATCTAAAAACAATTAAAGAAAGAACTCCTTGGGCTTAAGATTTATTGCTCGTCTTTATGACACAAATCCAGAATGTAAACTAAATTCTTATCTCTTCCGATAAATAAAATATTGAACTAAATTAACTCCCCACATAACAAATCTAACAGAAAAAGAGAAAAGAGGCAAATAATTAAGAGTAAATGAAAATAAAGTTATCTGAGATATATAAAAATCAAGAGCAATTAATATCGTTGTCAAGGGCTGCCCGGATTTTTTATCATTATAATTTTTTTTATTTGGGCAGAAATACATATCAAAACTAAAGCAAGTGAAAACACGCTTACTAAAATGCTAAGAATAAACAATGTGTCTATTACAAATATAAAATATCGGGAGTTATATAAAAATCCCCCCACCGAGAGTTGAACTTGGGTTCCGCGGGTTCTACAAACTTATTCTCGCTCATGCGAAAATACCGATTCCACTTCATCCTGACTCCTCAAAGGAGTATGTCTGTGGATTGCTACAGCCGCGTGCTCTACCGTTGAGCTATGGGGGGCTGAAAATAAATATTATTCAGTGTTTTTAAAGGTTATATCTCATGTGTTTTTTAATTTACCAAATAGACTTATAACTTTGAACTGTTGCTAAAATATACGCGCTTGTTTTTCTGTATAATGGATTTTCGCTATGTGCTTCAAGAAATGCTTTTCCTAAAACTGGATTTTTTTTAGCGTTGCTTCCTTCACCATTTTCAGTTTCAAAAATTATATGAAAACGAATAATTTGTTCAATATCGGATTTTAATCTTTCAGCAAGGAATTTTTTGTCAGAAGTTAATTTATTGTATAATATATTCTCTGAATTTGTATCGTTATTCTCTGATAAATCTGGCATAAACTCAAAATCTTCGTCATCTAAAACCATAAAATATATTTGTTAAAAGAATTTATATATATTTAGATAAATCTTTGCAATGTTCTAATTTTCTGTTGTTTCTGCTGCGAAATATGTTTTGTTTGAAAAGACTTGTTCTCTCTTGCCGTTGTGTTCAAAGTGCATAGATGCGGCTGGAAGCCCGAATGAGCCGATAATATTGATCTTTGAGTAAATAACATAAGTGAATACTCTTTCTTCTCCAGCTGACAGATTTGAGATGTCCCATTCAAGTTTTCTTGATGCTTCGTCAATTCTGTGCGGTTGTATTCCAAATTTATTGAAGACTTTTGCGTGTCCAGGAATTCTGTCTACAATTACCACGTTATTTATATTTTTATTTGCTTTAACTCTTAGAGCGATTTTAAGAGCGAATTCTCCGCCTCTTGTTTTTACAAATGACACTCTCTTATTGATAGAAACTTTTTTAGTTGAAATGAATTTCACAAAAACTCCTACTGATAGTATTAATAACAAGATTATGAAGGGGAGGGTGTAGTTTGTAACTATTTTAACAGTGTAAGCCTCACCTACCCCCAATTCTTTTTCCCAAGTGTAATCAACAAAAATCCCGCTTCTTTTTGAAGAAACTGGTTTGTCAGAATATACGGTAAATAAACGAGTCAATATGTTTTTTTGCGTTTTTATTATCGCTGTTGCAGGAACATTACCTTCATTTTTTTTAGTCACTACATTCTTTTTTATGATTAGTCCTTCTGATGATTCAGTTACTGAAAGTCCGCTTTCTTCAAGATAATTTAATGTTGTTGTTTTAGAAGATTTTTTATCGTTCAATTCATATCTTAATTCAACTTCATATTCTCCAGCAGGAATTATTTTTTGCAAATTTATTGGAACTTCAAATGTTTGAGTTTCTTCTATGTTTAAATTTAATGTCTGAGAAAATTCAAAAAATTTAGATTTTGCAACAATTCTTAAATCTTTTATTTCTATTTTTTCTTTATTTTTAATTGTAATTTTTGTTTGAGTGGAACCAAATGGAATTTCATCTACGATTATTTCTATTGCATCTTTGACGTCAAAAAGTCTAACTGCTAAAGTATCTTTGAAAAATCCTGTATTTTTGCCTTTTAATTCATATTCGAAAGCATAAATTCCTCTTTTTTCTTTTAAGATATTTGAATATGGCGCAGCTGTAACATCAAGAATTATAGTTTCTCCGCTTTTTATTGTGAATAACTCTCGAGGATACATACGAACACTTACAAGCGAATAAATTTGAAATTGGTCATCTCTGTTTTCATTATTAGTTATCTTTAATTTGAATGTAGCGTTAGCATTTTCAAGTTCGGTGAGGATAATATTCTTTTTTTCTATTTGTTCAATTTGAAGATTTGCTGATGAAACTATTGGAATTAGAAGAGCTAAGATTAAAATTATCATTAATTTATTATTCATTGTTTGGACAAATTCAATTTCTATTTAAAGATTGTTATGTCAAAATACCTATTCTTGTAAATGTATTTTTACCACAAGCAAATTGCTTTCAATTGCGATTTGTTGTGCAACAAATTCCTCTGAATTGAAATTTGTTTGCATCTAAAAATCGCGTCTCAATGAACTATTCCTAAAACTGCTCTTGCTCCAAGTTTTTTTAAGCGATGTCTACTGCTCGATTAAAATCTCCTTCAAAACATCTACTACTTGTTCTTAAGTGATTGTGTAAGTCTGCTTTTACCATTTTAAGAGACTATTTTTAACGATTTTTAAACACATCTCATTCTACGAACGAATAGCAAAGAGAAATTTAGAAAATGGAGATATTATTATTTCTTTCCAGTTAATTCAAGAAACGCTTTTATTTCTTCTTTGAAATCTTTCACGTCTTCTTCTATTTTTTCTTCCATTTTAATTTTTCTTTCAGGAATTATATATTTATGATAAAGTCCTTTGAGAAAATTGGTTTGTGGAGTTCGATTCCATTGATTTGAATAATCATGGATAAGTACTCCTTTAATCTCGATTTTTATTTCTGCAAACTTATTCATTTTTGTTTTTTTACCAGCGACTTCTACTTCTACATCTTCCATTCCTAAAATTCTCCATTTTATATTTAATTCTGATTTGAAATAATCCGTTATTTTTTTTGAAGCAGTCCAATATACTTCGACTTCTTTACTATTTCCCTTAACTTTTTCAACATATTGGTCTTCTGTGACGCTATATTTTTCTCCCTTTATCCAATCGTGAGCATAACTATACAAATTTTTAAAGTCGCTATAACCTGCGTATTTTATTACTTCTTTAATGATTACGTCTTTTTCAGCCATCTTTATTCAGGTATTGTTAAGAAAAATTTGTATATAAACTTTTTCATTCAAAGAGTTATATTTTATTTAAGAAAGTCGAGATATTTTTCAAATAGTATTAAAATATGCGTGCATGTTGATATAAATCTTCCCAAAATTCTAAACCTTCTTTTCTTTTTTCTTCAGATTTTTCTAAGTTGATAAGACAGCTTTCTCTAATATTATTTATTCCTTTTTCAAAATAAGCTATTCTTCTACGTAATAATTTATCTTTTCCATATTCCTCTGATTGTTTTACTTGCATAAGTTTTGCCGAAGGATAAGAGAGATTAGCTAATACGATATCAGGATTAATAGTTTTCATTTTGTTCCAATTTTTCAATAGTGTTTTTTCTTCTTCAAATAATTTATAGGCTATTCCTGAATTGATAGTTGTCTCAATGTAGGGAGCTTGAGAATAAGGGTCATAATTGATTACTTTTACTTTAAATGAAGGTGTTTTGCTTCCTTTTGTAGAAATTATTTCTCCTTCAAGGCTTGAATGGAATCTTTTTTTAAAAAGATTTAATTCGTTTTCTATTCTTTCTAAATGTCCTAAATATTCTAAACTTTCTTTATTGTTTGGATGTTCACTTTGTAAAATACTCTTTTTTATTTTAAAACTATCATTTCTTGTTACGCTTATTAGACGTCCGATTATGTCGTGTCTTTTTTCATCTAATGCGTCTTCTAGTCCTTCTAAAATTCCATAGACTTCTAATATTCTTAAGCGATAATTTTCTGTCATAAAATTTGATTTTTTGAAGGTATTTAAACCATTAGTCACACTGATATTTTAATGAATTTGAAATTTATAATTCTTTCAGTATAATAATGCTTAAAAGTGATTGCACTAGGAAATGTTATGACTGAATCAAAACAACCTGTGTATATTTTGCCTGAAAATGTTTCACGCACACTTGGAAGAGATGCTCAACGAAATAATATTTTGGCGGCGAAAATTGTTGCAGATATTGTAAAAACAACTCTCGGGCCAAAAGGAATGGACAAGATGCTTGTTGATTCCGCTGGAAATATTATTGTTACAAATGATGGAGTAACTATTCTTGAAGAAATTCAACTTGAACATCCTGCCGCTAAAATGATTGCTGAAATTGCGAAGACACAGGAAAGGGAAGTTGGCGACGGGACTACGACTGTGGCGATGCTTGCCGGTAAATTTTTGGAAAACGCAGAAAAACTTTTAGATAAAAAAATTCATCCAACCGTAATTATTAAAGGATATAAACTCGCGGCGGATCAAGCTAAAAAAATTCTTCTTGAAATTTCTGTTCCAGTAGATAATAAACAAGTCTTGAAACAAATTGCTATGACTGCGATGACTGGAAAAGGTGCTGAAGGAAATAGAGAGCAGCTTGCAGAATTAATAGTGTCGGCGATTGAACAAATAGGGACTGCGAAAAATGTTGACCTTGGAGATATTAAAATTGTCAAAGATAAAGGCGACTCAATTGAACACAGTGAATTAGTGCAAGGAATTGTACTTGACAAAGACGCAGCGAATGATTCAATGCCTACACGAATTGATAATGCTTCTATTTTACTTGTTGATTTTGCTCTTGAATTAAAAAGTCCTGAAACGGAAACTAGAATTTCTGTATCGACGCCGGAACAATTACAACAATTCGTCGCTTCAGAAGAAAAATCTTTGCGCGAGATGACTCAAAAAATTATTTTATCTGGTGCAAAAGTTGTATTTTGTCAAAAAGGAATTGACGATTTAGCCCAATATTATTTGGCGAAGACTGGAATTTTGGCTTATCGCAGAGTTGCTAAATCAGATATAGAAAAATTGGCGAGAGCGACTTCGGCGAAAGTTGTTTCGAGTTTACAAGAAATTAGAGCGGATGATTTAGGATTTGCTTCAGTTGTTGAGCAAATTAAAAAGGGCGAAGATACTTTGACTTATGTTCGGGGTTGTAAAAATCCGAAGGCAGTTACTTTAATTTTGCGTGGAAGCACGGATCACATTTTAGATGAAATTGAACGAGCAGTTAAAGATGGAATGGGCGACGTTTCCGCAGCAATTAAAGATGGGAGAGTAGTTTCTGGTGGTGGCGCTGTTGAAATGGAATTAGCTCGACGATTACGTGCATTTTCAAAAACTCTGGGTGGACGCGAACAACTTGCTGTTGAAGAATTTGCTTCAGCATTAGAATCAATTCCTGAAGCTTTGGCAGAAAATGCTGGACTTGACCCAATTACTTTAATGACTGAATTAAAACAAAAACACGAAGCTGGAAATTCAAGAGATGGATTGAATTTATTTTCAAATAGAATCGAAGATTGTCTTGCTGCGGGAATTGTTGAACCTTTACGCGTTAAATTACAAGCCGTTTCATCAGCTTCAGAAGTCGCAACAATGATATTGAGAATTGATGATGTTTTAGTTTCTTCTGGAAGTAGAATGAATGTCCAGAATAAAAATCCTTACGAAGGAATGGATTAATTAGATTATTTTTTTAAAAAATTAACTTAGAAATTTTTTAATATATTTTTTATTCATCCACCACAAAATAACAGCTGGAATAATAAAACTCCAATGCTTTGAAAAAGATAATACTATAAATCCTAATGCTGCGATAGCTGTGATAATTATTTTAGGATGGGTTTTTCTCGTTGGAGCCTTTTTTTCAACAACCTTTTTCATAAGTTATTTAATGAAATGGGCTTTATATATTTAATTTATTGGAATTATAAGTTATATTCTTTTAAAATACTGAAGAGTTACTAACGTTAAAGCGATAATTACACAGATTGTGCCTATCCATTTTGGAAGCCCTATTCTTTCTGCACAAAAGTCACCGATACAAGATTCTCCGACGTGTTTATGAGGATGTTTTTTTACTAAATGTTTTTCAATTGCAGTTAATGGACAAACAAATTGAAAACTTTTTGTTTTATTCAAATAAATTAATCCGGCAGTAATTTGAAAAAAGATTATGCTCCAAAGAAAATAAAAATGCCAAATAATTTTATTTGGTAGATAATTTAGGGGGATAAAAAATAAGCCTAAAGCAATTAATACGATTGCTAAATGAATATACCAAATTAAATTTGCCCAAAACAATAAAAAAACTTTTCTTGTTTTTTTAACTATTTGATTTTCAACTTTTTTTAAATTATTCAGTTTCAATTTTATTTCTACCATTATTTTTTGCTTTGTAAAGTGCTTTATCTGCTCGTTGTTTCATTTTTACAAGACTATCTTTTTGATGATAACTTGAAACTCCTCCTGAAAAAGTCACGTTATATCTCCTCAATTCTTTATCTTGTTCTACCTTTTTTCTTAATCTCTCCGAAACTTCTTTAGCCCGTTTAATATTGGTATTTGGAAATAAAATAATAAATTCCTCTCCTCCGAATCTTGAAACGATGTCATATTTTCGCGTGCTTTCTTTAAAGATTTGCCCTAATCTTTTTAGAACAGCATCTCCCACCAAATGCCCATAAATATCATTTATTTTTTTGAAATGGTCTAAATCTAGGATTAACAAACTCAACAAATTTGAACCTCTCTTTGCCTTTTCTAATTCCATTTCAGAAATTGTTTTGAAAAAATTATGATTATAAACTTCGGTTTTTTCGTCTATTGTTGCTAATTCATATAGCACATCTATATTTTTTTGCAAATCTTCTAATGCTTTTGAGAAATTTTTCCTTACTGATGGACTCAATAGTTTTAATTTTTTTTTGAAATCCATATTTAGTAGAGAATTTCAGATTATTTAAGGTTTATTTTCAGCTTGATTTAATAATTTGAGTTTCGTTGAGGTAATTGCTTATTTTAATGGCCCATGGAGGAATCGAACTTCCGTCTTCTCGGTGTAAACGAGATGTTCTACCATTAGACTAATGGGCCTTTTTAATCTCTATAATTTAAGATAAAAATAGGTTTATAAAGATAGCTTTAACTTTAAAAT
>SICU01000012.1 GCA_009694755.1 Candidatus Pacearchaeota archaeon | reverse complement strand
CGATAACATCAGTTAGCGAGTACCCGCCCCCGCTATTTCTCAAGCCAAAATTGTCACTACTATCTAAACACCACAAACAATACATTTAAATATAACAAAAAACTATTAAAAATATGTGTATGGCTTGTATATCTCCACGTTCAGAAAACGGCGAAATCGCTTATAGCTTTGCAAATAATTACGGTTCAAATTCACGAAGTTCTAATGAACAAAAAGTTTACGGAAATAATTCTTCAGCAAATAACGAATATAATTAATATCTAAATTCTTTTAAATCGGTATTTGATAATTAACTTATGAAACTTATCGAATCAGATACGCACGAGTCCTGGAAAGAATATCTCTCTCGAGGCGGGGTTTTAAATCAATCAAGTTTTATAAGATTTCAAAATAGATATACTAAAGTTTTAGAAGATTTAGAAAACAGGCCTGCAACTTTAGATGCATACGAATCAGGTTCAGATTCAGGATTACAAAAAATTACAGCTCAATATTGTGCTGCATTTTTAACTTTGAAAGAATCAGATTTAGATTTGAGCACAACAGATGGTTCTGGTATTTATTGGCACAGCAATAATTGGGAAGTCAGAGAGGCACTGTTACTAACTAACGACCCAGAAGCCCAAAGAATTAGAGAGACAAGTTACTAAGAAACAAATAAAAACTAATTAAATTTCTAATGATTATGTATTTATTAGGAATTGATGATGCTGGCAGAGGGCCGATAATTGGCCCAATGTTTTTAGCAGGGGTATTGATAAAAAAAGAAGATGAAAAAATTCTGAAAGAATTAGGAGCAAGAGACTCAAAACTTATTCGGCATGTAGAAAGAATAAAATTAGCTGGAGAAATAAAAGAAAAAATAATTTCTTTCAATATTCAAGAAAGCTCTCCAAAAGAAATAGATTTAGCAGTAGAAACAATTAATCTTAATACATTAGAAGCAAAAAAAGCAGCAGAAATAATAAACCAATTAAATGATAATAAATCCCAAATAAAAGTTATTGTAGATTGTCCTTCGGTAAATTTAGTTACTTGGAAAAAAACAATGATTAGTTTTATAAAAAATCCGAAAAATTTAGAAATTCATTGTGAGCATAAAGCGGATTTTAATCATCCAGTTGTAAGTGCTGCATCAATATTAGCAAAAGTAGAAAGAGAAAAATCAGTAGAAATTTTAAAACAACAATACGGAAATATTGGTTCAGGTTATCCTTCAGATCCCTACACAAAAGCATTTTTAGAAAAGCATAAAGAATTTCTTAAAACAACGGAAATAGTTAGAAAAAGTTGGGCAACTTGGAAAAATTTAATTGGCGAGCCTATAATCAAAAAGAAATTAAATCAAAAAACACTTTTCTAATTAAAAACCCTTAGTGATTGTATCGCCACGATAAGGTCCAATAGAAACTCCTTTAATTGGACAACCAACATAATTATCGTGTTCAGATATAAACTCTCTAAGATTTGAAGGCAAAGCAAATTTTCCTTTTTCAACATATTTTTTTCTAGCCATTTTTATTCCTGTTTCATCTAAATTATTCCACAAATTCCAATTAAATGTTTCATTAGCATAAAATGGAGTCACACCTTGCAAATAAAGCGGAACTTCATTAAGTATATTTCCATCGGGGAAACAATATGCAACACAAACTTGTAACTCGTGATTTTGCACATCATCTACTCTCGTTAAAATAATGCCGTCACAATCATTAAGTCGTGCAGTGTGTTTGACAAAAACCCAATCAGGATATCCCACTCTTCTCGGCCTTCCAGTAGTCGCACCGATTTCACGAGCTTCACGTTGAACAGTTTTTCCAAAATTTTTAATATCAATAGTTGGCATTTCACCTTTTCCAACACGAGTTGGATAAATTTTTTCAACGCCATAAATTTCAAAATCAGAACGAGATAAACCCAATCCTGGAAACGCATGTGGAGCCAACAAATGAGAAGATGTTTGATCAGGAATTGTTCCCATATCTACGTCCAATCCACTTCCCTGTGCACCTTCAATAATAATATGGTTTCCGTCTTCTAAATATTCATTTAGTCGATATTCTAATCTTTCACCATACGACGCCAATTGATGCCTCAAAGATTCATGAGCTGCCAAAATTTTATCTAAACAGTCCTTGAATGAAATATTATTTTTTACAAGAGCAGACTCAATTTCAGATTTTTTTATTTCCATAACTTCTCGTAATCTATCAGGAAATTTCGAAGAAACATAATCTGCAAAAGTTATTCTTGTAGTTCTTCGGGCAACATCTTCATAAAACGGACCAACTCCATTTTTTGTTGAACCAACAGAAGTAGAAATATTATTTTCACGAATTTCATCAATCAGTCGATGATAATCTAAAAGTATGCCGACGCGTTCAGAAATCATAATTCGGCCGTTATAATTAAATAAATCTCTTGCCTCATTTATTTCTTTAAGAAAATGTTTGGGGCTAAAAGCAACGTGCGGACCTATCGCAATATCTACATTACTCGGAAGTCCAGATGGAGCAGCATGAGTTATAAAAGTTACAGGAGTACCTTGAGAATTTATTGTTTTAATAGTATGTCCTGCGTTTGGCCCTCCTTGAGTTCTAACAACAATAGTTTTATGTCCGTCGTTTAAATCACGAGCTTCAGCAGCCGCTTCATCAACAACTTTTCCTTTGCCTTCATCTCCCCATTGAAGTCCAACAAACGCACGTCTAATCGGTTTTTTTGAAATCATTCCTCGTAGTGTTCACAAAAAAGCTATTTAAGCATTAAGGTAATTTAATGTATAATTCTTCAAGATTGTTAACTAACAAGATTTAAAATAATCTAAATGTATAACAAGTTATGACTTATATAAAAAAAATGGTTATTCAAGGATTCAAATCCTTTGCAAAAAAAACCGAGGTGATTTTTGATTCTGGCATCAACGTAATTGTCGGGCCAAATGGTTCTGGAAAAAGTAATATCTCCGATGCGTTATGTTTCGCTTTAGGTCGTCTATCGAGCAAATCTATGCGTGCTGAAAAAACTTCAAGTCTTTTATTTAGTGGTTCAAAATTTGTCAAACCATCAAAAGAAGCTTATGTTCAAATTGTTTTTGATAATTCAAATAAAACTTTCAATTTAATGAGCGAAGAAGTAATTATCGAGAGAATGGTAAGAAGTAACGGACAAGGGAATTATAAAATAAATAATGAAATAAAAACTCGCGGAGAAATTATTGAATTGCTCGCAAATTCAGGAATAGACCCTAACGGATTCAATTTAGTTTTGCAAGGACAAATACAAGCGATAGTTCAAATGCATCCGGAAGATAGACGAAAAGTTATAGAAGAAGTTTCAGGCATAGCAGTTTATGAAACAAGAAAAGAGAAATCTTTACACGAATTAGAAAAAACAGAAATTCATCTAAAAGAAATAAATACTATTCTTAGAGAAAAAAAAATATTCCTTAATAATTTAGAAACAGAAAGGTCACAAGCAATGAGATATAAAGAAATAGAGGGTGCAATTGAAAGATTCAAATATTCAATTTTAAGTAAAAAAATCTCTGATAAAGAAAAAGACGTAGACTCTGCAAATAAAGCAATAGAAGAAAAAACTAAGCAAAAAGAAAAAATAAAATTAAAAATTGAAGAATATCAAAAAAAACTTGAATCTTTAAATGAAAGTATATCTTCTTTGAATAGTCATATAAAACGTTCAAGTGGTGTAGAACGCGAATCTTTGCAAGAAAAAGTATCTGATTTACGCGGTGAAATTGCGGGACTTCAAGCAAGAATAGAAAGCGGAGAATTTCGTAAAAATGAATTTACCAGAAAAATTGAACATTTGAAGAAATCGATTCCAGAATTAAAAATAGAAATTAATTCTTTAAGGAAAGAATCTCCAATTTTAGCAAAAAAACAAGAAGAATTAACTCGTAAAAAAGAAGAATTAGTAAAATTAGAAGAAGAAAAAAATAAAGTTTTTTCGGTAAAAACAGAATTGTATTCTATAAAAGAACGAATAAACGAAAAAGAGTCGAGACATCATCGGTTAGAAGTAGACACAGATTCATTAATTAAACAAATTGAACAATTTTCCAAAGATTTCACTCTTCCAGATGAACAATCTTGTCTAAATAATGTTGCTAAATTAGACAAAGATTCAGAAGAATTAAAAAAAGAATTAGGAAATTTTTCGATAAAAGAAGTAGAATATACAAAGGCAATAGCGACGTCTGAATCTTCAATACGTTCTGCAGAACGCATAAAAGAACAAATTAGCAAGATAGAAGTTTGCCCACTTTGTCAAAATAAAATGACTCAAGAGCATTTAAATCACGTTACAAGCGATTCAAATAACAAAATTTTTGAAGGCAAGCAAAATATTGAAAAAGCAACAAGTATTTTTAATGAGTTAAAGTTACAAAGAGTAGACTTCGCGAAAAATTTATATGATTTATCGCAAAAAATAAATAAATTAAAGTTTGAATATACTAATCAAAAATTAGTTAAAGAAAACCAAAATTATCTTAAAACTTTAATGTTAGAATCGGAAATAGTTGGGAAAGAATTATCCGTTTTAAAACAAAAAAGAGAAATTTTAGAAAACAGAACAATAGATGTAGCCACAATAAATGAGCAATATAATTCAAAGATTAGAGAAATAGAAGAAATTTCTTCAAGAACAATTGACAACGCAAATGCGTTACTTCCAATCAAAGAAAGAGAATTAGAACACACAATTCAAAATATCGTTCAAGGAAATAAAGAACTTCAAGAAATGACTTCCGATTTAGAGGGTATGAATGGACGCTTAAAAGAAAAATCTTCATTTTTAGAGGTAAAAGAAAAAGAAGAAAAATCATTGAGCGAAAAGTTCAAAAAATTATTTGATGACCGAGATAAATTGCAGAAACAAGTTCAAGATAGTATGTATGAATCTCAAACTCAACAATCAGATTTAGGGCAAGTTACCGACCAAATAAATTTTTTAAAAACTGGTTTTGCACAACTCTCTGCTCAAAAAGAGTCTATGGAAATGGAACGAAATGGTTTACAAGCAGTAGAAATAATAAAATCTTCAATAGAAGTTTTAACAGAAAGACTTGAAAAAGCTCGTGCAGATATTCAAAAAATTGGAGCTATAAATATGAGAGCTCTTGAAGTATACGAGCAGGTAAAAATAGAATACGATAAAATAATAGAAAAAGTAAATATTCTTCAAAAAGAAAAAGAAGAAATATTAAAAATAGTTTCAGAAATAGATCAAAAGAAAAAACGTTCATTTATGAAAACTTTCAAAGGTATAAATGAAATATTTTCTAGAAATGTATCTGAACTTTATACAAAAGGAAGAACATATTTAAAAATTGAAAACGAAGAGGACATGTTTGCGGGAGGCGTAGACATCGCAATTCAAATGGGCAAGGGTAAATATTTCAATATAAAATCTTTATCTGGAGGCGAACAAACTTTAATCGCACTCGCATTATTGTTCGCTATTCAAGAATTTAGGCCATATCACTTTTATGTATTTGACGAAATTGATGCAGCATTGGACAAACGCAATTCAGAGCGTCTCGCATCTTTGCTAAATAAATATATTCGTTCAGGGCAATATGTAATCGTTACGCACAATGATTCATTAATTACAAACTCAAAATTCATTTATGGGGTAAGTATGCACGAAGGAATTTCAAAAGTTTTAAGCATAAAGTTAGACACAACATCTGAAGTCAAACAAGATAATGTCTTAAAATCTTAATTTATAAATTTTTCAATCATCACTTCTTCTAAATTCTAAATTCCCTAAAAAAAGAAAATAAAAATTTGGGGTTATTTAGTAGTAGCTTTCGCCTAGTTCATCTGTTTTTTTAGGTTTTCTAGTTAGCAATACAATTAACACTACAAGTAATACAACAAATACAATCGCTAAGATGATTGTCAAAACAACAGCTGCGTTTCCGCTAACTATTGCACGACCCTCAACGTTTGCTGTGAAGCTTTGTTCGCCAACAACTGCGTTGTTTGCGTCCAATGCGCGAACTTTGAAGCTGTATTCACCGTTATCGCTTGATCGAGCAGTAACTTTTACGCTCTTGCTTGATCCAGCCGGGATTACAACAACTGAGTCCTCAAGATCAACGGTTAAACCGTCGTCTGCTTCAGTCAATAAGTTGTATACCAAAATGTTTTCGCCAGAGTTAACAATAGTCAAAGTATACATTCCGTCTGTGTTTATCGCAAATGTTTTGCGAGACGCAGAGGCAACTAAAATGCTGTCAACATTACTTCCAACGATTTCAACACGTCGGGTAGCAATGGTTTCAGCATCGTCACTGTATGCTTTCAATTCTATTGTATACATTCCTGGAGCTGCGTTTGTTGGGAGAGACAATAAAATTGTTCCTTCAACAGAGTCATCCTCAAGGTCATTGTTTGATTGGTCAAGAGCACTAAGGTCTTCTAAGAAGATCTTTTTGCTTATGCCCAGAGCAGGAATACGAGCTTCAACAAATGTGTCTTCAGCATCATATCGACCGCGGTTTTTCAAAACAATTTCGATTGGGAGGACTGTACCAGCTCTAGCTTGTGAGTTTGACTCAACAGACAAGAATTCCAACGCATAGCTATCTCTTTGAACTACAAATGTTGCAGTTAAAGTATCGCCAGTAGCGGATGGGTTCTCAATTGTTACTTCCAATATGTAAGACTCTTGAAGTTCATCAAGGTTACTTGGAAGAGTTAAACTCAACAACTTGCTATATGTACGATTACTAAGCACATCAAAGCGCTGTGTATTTTCGTACAATCCAGGTTGTCCAAGAACTCTAGCAGTTACGCGTACATCGTTCGCATTAGCCGTAGCTTGGAAAACAACTCTTAAATCAAGAGCTTGTCCAGCTTCAGCGCTAAATACGTCACCTGACCATAAAAGCATGCTTTCAGTTTCAACATATTTAATGTCGGCGAAAGCGCTAACAGCAGGTGCAGCAACGAATAACGCAAGTACTGCAACGATCAAACCTAATATAGTTTTTCCGTTCATTTCTTTGGTATATCCTAAATTTAGTTAATGGGGCATCCCAAAAGTCTTTTATAAACTTTATGGTAGCAACAAATTTATTACACCTAGGAGTAACAAAAAAGCTTATAAAGTATACCGAGGTATAATTTTAATGGTATCAACAAGCAAAATAACAACTATCAAAATAGATAAAGAAACAAAAGCTAGATTGGATAAGTTAAAAGTTCATAAAAAAGAAAGCTACGATGAAATAATTCAGAAAATATTATATGTTCTAAATTTATGCAAAGCAAGTCCTGAAGAAGCAAAAAGCAGATTATTAGCAATAGACCAAGCAAAAAAATTAAATTTATTAAAATCTAAATATCAAAAAAATTAAATCAATAAATTTTCGTTGATTTCATCTATATTTGTAACAATATATTTGTATAATTTTTCTATCACTACACTTTGTAATCCTTCTTTCAAGGGCCCATGACACGCAGCCAAGTTTTTTTCAGGATATCCGGTAACGCCAATATCATAATAACAACGCATTTCGGAACCCTCATAAGCTCTCAAACTTAAATCCACATTTTTCGCACTAAGTAAAGTAACTTCTATAGAACAAGTATTTTGAGTTGTGCCGATAATTTCATATTTCCAAGAACCTTCATCTTCTTCATTGATGAAAATAGCCGACTTACAATTAGCCATACGCACTTCAAAACAAGTATAATCTTCGCAAACGGGGGGCAAATAAGTCAAGTATAAAGCTAACACTGTCACAAATAAAATAAGAATCGCAGTCACCTCACGCATGTATCTAAAATGCATAATCTCTTTAGCAAAAAATACTATATAAATCTTGTTCTGAAAATACAAGATTTATGCTTGACAACCTCTGGTGGCATTGTATAAATCTTGTTCTGAAAATACAAGATTTATGCTTGACAACCTCTGGTGGCATTGTATAAATCTTGTTCTGAAAAAATAATTAGTCTTAATAAATTATATTTATCACTAGCATAATCATTATAAACAACACAAATTTTATTGCATGATGTATATTATAGACAAACCGGTAATTGAAAAAACTAAGTCGGAAATTGAAAATAAATTAAAGACAATGGGAGAATATGTTAAGATGTCTTATTTACAGAGAGCGGCAAAATCCCAACTTGATTTTGATACTAGAAAATTTGTTTTAATTGAGCTTACTAGAATATACGAACAAAAGAAAATGTATCTTGATGCTGGAAAAACAATTAAATCTGCTGCAGAAATAACTACTACTTTTCGTGAAAAGATGATTCAATTTATGAAATCCGTCGAATTCAATGTAAAAGGAAATGATTTCACTGAAGCGGAAAGAATATTTGCTCAAGCACTCGCTCTTGGAAATGATAGAGAAAAATGGGAAATGAAACAGCAGTTTAAACAATTTCATTTTTCACAAGCACAAGGATATATTAAAAATGACAGAAGAAGCAACGCCAAGGTGTTATATCAAAAAATGCTTTCTATGGAATTAAATCCTTCGGAAAAATCAGAAGTTCAAAATCAACTTTTAAACTTATATTTGAAATTAGGAAACACAAGAGAATATTATGCGTTGAGAGATAAGATAAACAACGGAATGGGTTCTGTAAATCATTAATATCATAAAATCTTTCGGATTTTATACCTTGCACTAAAGACTTAAAATTCATCAAAATTTTAAGGGATTAGAAAAAAATATCAAATATTCCTTGGGAAAATAAAATATTTATTTAATTTCCGGGTTTAATACCCCGAGGCTCTGCCTCGGTTCGGTAGGAAATTTTAGAGAATTTCTTTATTTTTTTAATTTATCAAGAAATTTCTAATTAAAAAAATTCTTTTTCAATTCGAATACCTAATTCCAAATTTATTAAGAAAGACTTTCCAAATCTTCACAAAGTTCGTCTATGTTTGTTTCAGTAAAGTCTTCTTCTTCAGTCATTGAAGATTTAGAATTCTGGGGCTCTTTTACAATCATCACCATTTTTACCTATTCTCTCTTTTGAGCAGAGGTTTATAAATGTTTTTATAAATTTCCGACGAGAATAAACTATTTAAACTAAAACATTTTTTTAATTTCTATCTATTTCTCTATCTTAAGAATATTTAAAAAGAAATAATTCAAATTTAAATTATCCCTATGATTTTAAAATATGCTTATGTATAAATTAAATCTACACATTTAATTGATTTTTTTAAAGAGAAAAAAATTAAAAGTAGACTTGAAGATTTAGTTATTGTGGGCGAAAAAGCTATTGAAAATATAGTTAATCTTGAAGAATTTGAATTATATGATTTAAATAAATTAGCAAATCCATTTCAGAAAATCGGAGAAAATAAAATCGAAATTATGATGGGCTTACCTTCTCTAGTTCAAATTAAAAACGAAAATTATCTTCAAAGAGCATATCAGCTCATTAAACCACCGGCTTTCGGAACATTTGTAACTTATGAAAAAATAAATTGTACCCCTCAAGAAGAATATCTTGAGTCTTGATTTTAGGTCGGACTAAAGGAGTTATTACTGCAACTCTTAGACAGCATAATCTTCCCTTCCCGAGACATTTAAGATAAATTAAATAACCTATTTTTTAATACCAAGATTTATATAGCCTAAAAACAATTAATTTTATCACGATAGTACTTTGGTAGTATTGTCATTACATTCACACTTATCGAGGTTTTCGACCTTTTGTGCGAGAGCGAATAGAATTTCTACCTTAATACATTGACAAATAACAAACAACATGGCAAAAATTAGTCCAGTTTCGATAAAGTATATGATTTATGCTAGCTTCGCTTCTGAAGGCCCAGTAGAAAAGCCAGACGTCATCGGAGCAATTTTCGGTCAAACAGAAGGACTTTTAGGCAATGAACTTGAAATGCGTGAATTACAAAAAGAAGGAAAAATCGGACGCATTGAAGTAGAATTAAATACTGTCGACGGAAAAACAGTTGGAGAAATACAACTCCCAAGTGCATTAGATAAATCTGAAACTACAATCATCGCAGCAACACTCGAAACTATCGATAAAATCGGCCCAACCGAAGCCAAAATTACAATAACTAAGATTGAAGATGTTCGCGGAAGTAAAAGAGATTATATTATTGAAAGAGCTAAAAAATTACTCGAAGGATTAGACACTTCTGGAGATGTAGGAATCGCTAAAACTTTGAAAGAAGAAAGTCGCGCTTCTAAAATCCAAGAATATGGTGAAGAACAACTCCCAGCAGGAGATTTAAGTGGAAATGAAATTATCGTTGTTGAAGGACGTGCTGACGTTGTAAATCTTTTGAAAAACAGAATAAACAATGTAATCGGAATGAACGGTGCAAAATTACCAAAAGAAATAGCAAAGTTAAGTAAAGAAAAAGAAATCACATTATTTGTAGATGGAGATAGAGGTGGAAAATTAATTGCGAAGAATGTTTGCGACAATGCTCATGTTGTTTACATCGCAGTTGCACCCGACGGAAAAGAAGTTGAAGAATTAACTGGAAAAGAAATTTTAATTAGTTTAAGAAGACGAATGCCTGCGAGAGAATATTTATATCGATTGAATAGAGATAGCGGTGGCGAAGAAGAAATTATTCCTTTTGAAGGAGATATTAAAAAAGCTTTGAAAGAAAAATATTCCGAAATTGAAGGCAGTAAAAAAGCGTTACTTTTAGCTGCAGATTTATCCGTTGTGCGTTTAGTTTCAAGTTTCGAAATTATTCCTGCATTGACTCGAGGAAGACAATCAATTATGGCGATTGTTCTTGACGGTATTGCTACGAAACAAATTATTCAAGCTTGCGAAGAAAAAGGCGTTTCTCATATTGCCGCCAAGAATTTTGCAGCAGTCGAAACAAATATCGAAATGATTAGTTTGTAATTAAAATTTTCTATTTTAATATTTTCAAAAATTTAACTATTATCAATTAAAATAAATTTAAAATTAAATACTTTTTGTCAAAGACACAATCCATCGAGGAGTCATTCCATTAACTGATAAATCTTCTTTTACCCATTCAGAAATTTCAGCAAAACTCAAAGAACCATTAGTCAAAACTTGTGATTGATATAATACTTCTCCATAAGGATGTCCTGCAGCATTCCAAATTGGATCAATATTAGCAGTTGTTTGAGCACCAAGACTCCAAGAAGGAGCAAATTGGCTTTGCATAGTATTAAAATTAGTCAGTAAAGTTACTAATATAGACGAATTAATTCCTGCATAAAGTGAATTAGGTAAAGTTACTTGAGTAACATAAGCTCCTGAAGACATTTGAGATGAATTACCAAAATAAGAATTACCAGTTCCAACATATTGATTAAGATACAAACTAGAATTATCAAACCAACCATCAAACCAAACATAATTTATACGTTTTGAAAAATGGTTCTGCGAATCTATTGGGACAACAATTAATCCTTGATTATTACTTTGATTTAATCCTCTAAATGTGACAGTCTGCGACGATTGATTAACTAAAACAGAATACCAATTATCTGTCATATATTCAAGAGTACCAACATAACGGGGGTTTACTTGAATAACTGGTTTTACTTGCCCACTAATTTTTACATTATCTACTCGACAAAACTCATTTTGTGCATTTGCACTACATTCAAATTTTATTTTAAAATTGACTTTATTATTTGCGGATTTAGGTAAAACAAAATTCTTCAAAACATAATTTGAATCATTAATTACAATTTCAGGAGTGTCTTCCAAAGTTATCCATTTAAATCCATTAAACCATTTAACTCTAAATTCATCACTACTATTATCAAATTCAACAATTTTACGATAATAACTAAAATTAATATTCGAATATCCTGCTGTGCTGATTGTTCGTTCCATAACGTTCGCTGAGATTAAACTATTTAACGGGCGAGATTGTGCGTGCCAATTTCCTTGATAAGGATTAGTTTGATTTGCTGTCCAGTTAGTTACATTAGAAAGACTATTCAATGTCCAGCGATTTAAATTTCCAGATTCAAAATCATCATAAAATAATTCGACGGCAGAAACATTACTAACAAATAAAATCAACAAAACAAAAAACAAATTTCCCTTTTTCACAAATTCATTTAACAATAGAGCTTTATAACTTTATAGTTAAATTAAAATTAGTAAAATAAATCAAGAGGTGTTCGTTTCGTGTTAATTTCGAAATGCTTAAAGCTTTTCGTATATCTAAAATTTAAAACCGCACCTCTAGATGAATATGATAAATAGTAAAAGCGTAACTTGTATATAAATATATCTATTTACTTTTCTTCGCGTGTTTTCTAAATAATTTCCAACCCTTAACTATTCCAACAGTTAACAAAGCGTGAATCATAATTTTAGAAAAGTCTTGAGGTATTAAAGAAACAATATTATCAACAAAAAAATGTTTTCCTTCTTCAAATAAAGATAAATTTTCCATAGTCTCAATTTTAAACTTTAACTAATTACTTTTTAGCAACTATTTCTAAACAGACACCAGCAGCAACTGTGCTTCCAGCATCACGAATAGCAAATCTTGCCATATGAGGATTTGTAGCGTTTGTTTCAAGAACTAAGTTACCGATTGGTTTAAGTCTAACTTTAGCAACGTCACCATTCTTCAAAAAGTCAGGATTTGCAGACTTAGTTCCATCAGGAGATTGTTTTTCAATTAATTCAATAAATTGGCAAGGAATTTGTGCTGTGTGTACGTGGAAAACTGGAGTGTAACCTTTAGCAATAACTGTTGGGTGTGCGATAACTGCGATTTGAGCAATGAATTCTTGCACGATTGATGCAGGTCTTGCTGCGTCACAAATTACATCTCCACGAGCAACATCTTTTTTTCCAACGCCACGAATGTTAATTCCTACGTTGTCTCCAGCTTCAGCTTGAGTCATTTGTTCATGGTGCATTTCAATTGTTTTAACTTCGCCATTGATTCCAACACCAGATCTTCCTGGTAAAATAATAACTTTCTGTCCTAATTTCATAATTCCAGTTTCAATTTTTCCAACTGGAACAGTTCCAATACCTGTAATTTCATAAACGTCTTGCAAAGGCATTCTCAAAGGTAAATCTGTTGGTTTATTTGGTATTTCAAATAAGTCTAATTGTTCTCTAATAGTTGGACCTTTATACCAAGGCATTTTATCAGATTTCTTAAAGACATTATCTCCAAGATAACCTGCAGCAGGAATAAATGTGATTGTTTCAAGTTTGTAACCAGCCATTTTCAAAACAGCAGAAACATCAGCTACAACTTTTTTGAACGCATCTTCTTTCCAGTCAACAGTATCCATTTTATTGATAACTACTGAAATTTGTTTAACACCCATAGTTCTCAAAAGCCAAGCGTGTTCTTTTGTTTGAGGTTGAACTCCTTCAGCAGCTGCAACTGTTAAAAATGCAGCGTCAGATTGTGAAGCACCGGTAATCATATTCTTGATAAAGTCTTTGTGCCCAGGAGCATCAATAATTGTTACTTCAAATTTGTTTGTAACTAATTTTTGATAAGAAAGGTCAATCGTAACTCCTCTTTCTCTTTCTTCTTTAAATTTATCCATAACGTAAGCGAATTCGAATCCAGCTTTACCATGTTCTTTAGCAATTGCTTTAAGTTTGTCAAGTTCTTGTTGAGGAATTGTCCCACTATCAAACATCAATCTACCGATTGTAGTACTTTTTCCGTGGTCTACGTGACCTACGAATGCGACGTTAATTGTTGGTTTTGTCTTTGCCATGTTGTTATGTTTATTAATCAGTTTTATTTTTGTGGGTATATAAACTTTTCTGCGCTAGAAAAGTTTATGCATTTTAATATCGATTAACTTTGTATAAAATTTTTGATTTCAAGATAAGATAGGCGTTAAATTTCAATAATTTTTAGTTCATTAGTTTTAAAAACTACAATTATATTAAAAAACAATACATGAAGATTTATCTTATTCGTCACGGAGAAAAAGAAAAGGATGAGTTCAGTTCAAATCTTACACCCTTGGGAAATGAACAAATAAGAAGACTTGCAGAAACATTAAAGAATAAAAGCATTAAGAAAATTTATTCAAGTTCTAATCCTCGTTCAATTCAAACTGGTGAAATAATAAGTAATAAAATAAATGTACCTGTTAACATAATTAACTCAATTCAAGAGCTACCACGAGAAGTATTTTTCCAACGAAATAATGAATGGAGTGAGGAAAATAAACAATTAGTCAAAAATATTAGTTTATTTTTAAAAGAAATATCTACAAAAAATGAAGATTCTATTTTAGCAATGCATGCAGGAATCAACAGAGCAACATTAAGTATTTTATTAGATATTCCTTTACAGAAGATGGTTCATTTTACTCAGGATATTGCATGTGTTAATGTACTTGAGTTTAAAGAAATGTATGGTGAAAAAAGATGGTGTGTTGAACTGTTAAATAGTACACACCATTTAAATGAATAACTCAAAAATACTAAGAATAGGTCTTATGGGAAGTTCTTGTTCTGGTAAAACTACAAGCGTAGAACTCCTTGCAGAAGAATTAGGGTTAAAATTATATCCTGAGTTTGAATCTAGAATATTATCAGATTGGATTAGACAAGGACGAATAAAAGATAAATTGCATATGTCTCCAGACAGCACAAAAGAGTTTCATGAAGAAGCATTGACTTTAAGAGAAATAAAGTCAGAGGAATCAATAAGATATATTTCAGATAGAACTGCGGCAGAGTTATTAGTCTACAATCGGCTATATGTTCAACCACATTTTTTAGTAGATTATGCCAGAGAGTTTACCTCAAGGTGCAGAGAAGTTATGGAAAAATATACGAACTTGTTTCTTTTTCCAAGAGGAGTCTTACCTTTAGAAGACAATGGTGTAAGAACTGCAGATTCAGAATATCAATTAAAAGTGCATACTTTATTAGTAGATGTACTACGAGATTTAGGAATAAGATATAATCTTCTTTCCAAAGATAGATTAGACAAAAGAGAACGAGTGGAGGAAATTAAAAAATGCTTAGAAATATAGTTATAATTGGATGGGGACAAATAGCAGATTTACTATGCGAGTTTCCAGAGGTAGTTGGATATATTAAAGGAGATAATCTCGACGATATATTAGAGCAAGGATCTGGTAGAGTAATTGGAAAAGTAAATCCAGAGTTTCATCAAGGTGTAATTGGTATTGGAAAAAGCGATTATAAGGTTGAGAGTTCTAAAGCTTGGTTAGAAAGAGGGTATAAGTTAGGAAGACTTACACATTCTTCTGCATATGTCAGTCCCCGAGCTAAAATTGGTGAAGGTAGTGTCATAATGCCATTAGCCTTTGTAGATGGTGAGAGCACTATTGGAAGATGTTCAATTATCGGCCCACAATGTGCACTAAGAGTAGCAAGTGTGGGAAATTATTGCCATTTAGCAATACAATCAAAAGTTTTACCAGATGCTATACTCGAAGATTATGTTTTTTTAGGAGCTGGATCAGTAGTTTTAGAAGGTAAGCGAGTAGGGTTTTCTTCAGTCATAGGAGCTAGTGCGACAGTATCAAAAGACATTCCTCCAAGGCATATATATTTAGAAAAATCAAAGAATCCTATCTTAAAGGAGATTATCTTTTCATATCCTCTAACCCAAAGAGAAAAGGCAAACAGAAGACCAAAAGGTTAAACAAATCACAGAAATATATTTAAACAATTTAATCTCGAAGAAGTTTATGGAAAAAGACCAAGAGATGATTGTCGAAGAGGGAACATATAATTTAATTGCAAACACTGACAAGAATTTTCAAATTACGCATTTAATTCTTAAAGCAAATAACGGCTCAAAAAGGGTCTGGCGCGTCGAGGAATTAACAGAAAAAGACGTTTCATTTAAAATTGAAAAATTTAGTTAATATTCCTTTCTAACTTTCTTAATTTCATTAAATGAATTAAATTTACCTTCACTAAATTGCTTTCTTGATTTTATCAATTCCATTTTTGTCTTTTCAGATAGTTCCATATTCTTCTCAATTATCCCCCAAATAACATCTTCATAACTTTCATCTTAAAATATTTTAATTTTATTAAAATAATTAATCAACTCTTTACTAATAGAGATATTAATCTTCTTCATCCTTTAACAGTATCGACTAAATGTAAGTTTAGGAGATTTGTTGAGTATCAAATCAACTTTATCGACTAAATGTAAATTTAGGAGTATCTGGTGATTTCAATCAACAGTATCGACTAAAGCTATGATGCTCCGTAGAAATCTTTTTACCATCAACAGCAGTCTGTTTCTTTCCAGAAGGCATTTTATCTTTAATCTTTGAAACTTCTTCCTTGATAAAATGCTCAACGCGTTTGCTCATAGAAATCCCATTCTTCTTGCAGTAAGCAGAAAACTGGTCATATGTCTCTTTATCAATATTGAAAGTTTTTATTGCCATGTTTAATTTCTTCTCCAATAATAGAAATTTAACAATTGAAAATCAAAGATTTTCATATTATTCAACTCTCTCATTACAAACGTGAGCGTAGGCGAGCAGTTAAGAGTTGAATCCATCTTTATAGTTATTTAAAGTTAATTAAGATTAATAAACTTATCTCTAACTCAAAATCAAAGGAATATCGATTAAATAACGTTATATAATATTATTTAATTTCTAGATATTAAATCCAGATGCGCTACATCGATCAGAAATTAAGTTAGAAATTTTTAATTTAAAAATTTCTTTATTTAATTCCTAAATTCCACACGTTAAAAAAATAAAAAAATTCCGTCAACTAATAAATAAATTCAATAGTATGAAAAAGAAAAATTCCACACGTTAAAAAAAATAAAGCTATAATCTTACTGATTTTCAGCAAGACCTTTTCTATCTCTAATCTTTCTAACAACTTGTTCCTGTAATTCTTTAGGCAATTGTTTAAAGTCTTGCGTAATTAAACTTGAAACTCCGCGTCCTTCAGTCATACTTCTCAAATCAGAACTCCACCCAATCATTTCAGCAACCGGAATTCTCGCTTTAATAAATACGTCAATTCCTTTTTGGTCTACGTCAATTAAAACTCCGCGTTTGCTTGAAATCAATCCAGTTACAGAACCCATAAAATCAACAGGAGCTTCAACTAAATGTGTTTGAATAGGTTCAAGAATTGCGGCTCCGCCTTTCTTCATAGCATCAAACATTCCTAATCTTATTGCTGGATAAATTTGTGCAGGCCCGCGGTGCATGTGGTCTGTGTGTAATTTTGCGTCGTGAAGAACAAACTTCGTTTTCATTAAAGGTTCTTTAGCCAAAGGTCCATTATCCACAACTAATCTCCATCCATCAATTATAGATTCAATAACTTCCGAAAGCAAAACTAATCCTCTTGTCTGGTCTTCAAAAACATTACCTTTGTAAATATCTCTGTAAGCACGAGCTTCATCATTTGAAAGTCCAAGTTCAGAAAGTTTTTTCCAAATATCTTCAGCCTTTTTCTTCAAACGTCCTTCTGGAATATCTCCTTTTTCAATCGAGTCATAAACTGCATCTTCAAGAGGAGCCATTTCCAAGAAGAAAGTGTTGTGTCCGTTAGAAGTTCTACTTACAATTTCGTCGCTATCTTTATTTATTGATTCTCTATAAACAACAATCGGAACTCCCATTTTAACTTCCAAACCCTTTTCAGTTTTTATACGTCCTTCAATAATTTCCAAGTGCAATTCACCCATTCCAGAAAGCAAGTTCTCTCCTGTCTCTTCGTTAATTTCAATTTTAACAGAAGGGTCTTCTTTCCCAACCTTTCTCAAAACTTCAATCAATTTTGGAAGGTCTTGAGGTTTCGTAACTTCAATAGATTTTGTAATTACTGGTTGGAAAATATGTTTCAATTCTTCAAAAGGCGTAGCTTCAAATGAAGTAACTGTTTCTCCAACATCAACATTTAATCCAGAAATTGCAAGAACGTTTCCAGAAGGAACACTCTCAAGTTGTTCAGGCTTAATTCCGTTATAAACTAAAACTTGCTGAATTCTATATTTCTTTTTAGATAAATTACAATAAACTTCCATTCCGTTTTGAATCGTTCCAGAATACAAACGTCCCGCACAAAGTTCTTTTCCGGAGCGAGGGTCAATAACAATTCTCGTAACTACAAAAGCAACATCTCCTTTAGGATTACAATTTATCAAGTCTTGTCCCATTTTACTATTAATATCTCCTCTCCAAATTTTAGGAATTCTATATACTTGTGCTTCCAAAGGATTCGGCAAATGTTTTACAGCCATATCTAAAATAACTTCATTCAACGGAGCATTTTTCCAAATCCATTCTTTTCTCGGTTCTTCTTCCATTTCATAAATTTTATAAATATCGTTAAATGAAATTCCTCTTTTTTTCATAAACGGAACAGACAAAGCCCAATTCTCTCTCGCACTTCCAAAAGAAACGCTTCCATCTGCGACATTAACTCTCCATTTTTCCCCTAATTCTGGTTCAGCAATTTGCAAAATCAAAGTGTTAAATTCAGCAATAATTTTCGCAAATCTTTCTTGCATTTGTTGCGGAGTAACTTTTAATTCTTTAATCAATCTATCAACTTTGTTAATGAACAAAACTGGTTTTACTCTTTCTCTTAAAGCTTGTTTCAAAACTGTTTCAGTTTGAGGCATAATTCCTTCAACTGCACAAACGAGCACAAAAGTTCCGTCAATCGCTCTCATCGCTCTCGTAACATTTCCACCAAAATCAATGTGTCCAGGAGTATCAATTAAATTAATTAAATATTCTTGTCCGGCATATTCGTGTCCCATCGAAACATTCGCCGCGTCCACAGTCATCAATCTTTCTTGTTCGTCTTTGTGTTGCCAAGTCGTCATTCCTTCTTCAAGGTCTCCTGCGTTTTTCGTCGCCATCATTCCAGCCGCAGCAAGTAAATTATCTGTGAAAGCAGTTTTACCGTGGTGAATGTGCGCACTCGTCGCTACATTACGAATATTTACTTGATTACTTGTCAAGCGCTGAATTTTATTTAAGTTCGTTTCTTTTTCTACCATTTTATTTTTATCTCATCAAATGAGAATAATTCATTTTATCAAATATGGTTTTTAAAGGTTCTTAT
>SICU01000011.1 GCA_009694755.1 Candidatus Pacearchaeota archaeon | reverse complement strand
GCAGATGTTGAAAGAAGAAGAAAAGAAGACGGAAAAATTTAATATTTTTGTTACTGGTAGATTATTCTTTTATGCCTAAAAATATATAAATGCCTAAAACATTTATTTTTATGGTTTTGTCTAGTCAGAAAAGATTTGGATTGTTTTTGTTTTGATGAGTAGTGATATAGAAAATAAAGCGCGGGAAAATTTGCTTAGAGATAGCCAAGAGCCAGAAGGTCTTAGCGTCAGAGGTTATGATTTTAATTTAGGTGTTAATTATTCAAAGATAATTGAGAGTTTGGAAACTACTGGTTTCCAGGCAACGCATTTTTCTAAAGCTGTTGAAATTACTAATAAAATGATTTCTTCAGGGGCGTTTATATTTTTAGGATATACTTCAAATATGGTTTCTTCTGGTTTGCGTGATGTGATTAGTTTTTTAGTTCAAAATAAAAAAGTCAATGTTTTAGTTACAACTTGTGGTGGAATTGAAGAAGATATTATCAAATGTTTGGGCAGTTTTAAAATTGGAGACTTTAATTTAGATGGTGCTTCACTTCGTGAAAAAGGAATTAATAGAATTGGGAATATTTTAGTTCCGAATTCTCGTTATGTGAAATTTGAGAAATTTGTTCAACCGATTCTTGAGGAGCTATATCAAATTGCTTTGAAAAGAGGAAAATCAATTACTGGAAATGAATTGATTTGGAAACTTGGCGAAAAGATTAAGGATGAAAATAGCATTTATTACTGGGCTTGGAAAAATCAAATTCCTGTTTATTGTCCTGCTTTGCTTGATGGAGCTTTAGGAGATAATATATATTTCTTTAAATTTAAACATCCCGACTTTGTAATTGATTGCACTGAAGATGTTGTTTGGTTTAACAATACTACAATTGGTTTGCAAAAAAGTGGAGCTGTAATTCTCGGAGCAGGAGTTGTGAAACACGCAATTTTAAATGCAAATATGCTTCGTAATGGTTTGGATTATGCAGTTTATATTAATACTTCGCAGGAGTTTGATGGGAGCGATTCTGGAGCTTTGCCGTCGGAAGCTATTTCGTGGGGAAAGATTTTGCCTAACGCTCAAAGTGTAAAAGTATTTGCTGATGCAACTATTGTTTTTCCTTTGCTTGTTGCTGAAAGTTTTGCTAAAAATTAATATTAAGAAAATATTTTGAATTAAGGCGTCAATCTATCTCTATCTCTTGGAAACATCGTTGCTTCTCTAATATTATCTAAATCGCACAAAAGCATAGTTAATCTTTCTAATCCAATTGACCAACCAGAGTGAGGCGGAGCACCGTAACGGAAAGAATCAATAAAGTCTTTCAAACTATCAACTTTCAAACCCTTTTGTTTTATTTTAGCAATTAATAAATCTGGTAAATGGATTCTTTGTCCGCCCGAGGTAATTTCAAGTCCGCGATAAATACAATCAAATCCTTCAGAATATTTTGCGTCAGCTTTTTCATTTTGAGGCATAATATAAAAGGGTTTTAGAGAAGCTGGCCAAGAATGAACAAAAACGAGAGTGTCTGGAAATAGTTCTCCTAATTTTTTTTCTGCTTCTGGATTTAAATCATCTCCGAAAACAATTTTAATTCCATTTTTTTTCAAAAGTGTAATTGTTTCATCATAATCCATATATTTTGCAGACGGAATTTTTATTTTTAATCCCAGTAATTCAATTTCCTTTTTATTTTTATCAATCACTTCTGAAATCATATGTTTGACAACTTTTTCTTCTAATTGCATAACATCCATTTGAGACATAAACGCACATTCAATATCCATTTGTCTAATTTCGTTAATGTGTCTCACAGTATTGTGTTTCTCTGCTCTCCAAACAGGAGTAATCATAAAAGTTTTTTCCATAGAACATGCAATCATTTCTTTATACAATTGTGGACTTTGAGCAAGACAAGCTTCTTTCTCAAAATACTTAACTTTGAATACATCTGCTCCACCTTCTGAAGCAACTCCAATTAAACAAGGTGGTTGCATTTCAATAAATCCTTGTGAAGCAAAAAAATCTTTGAAAGAAGTTGACAAAGTATGTTGGATTTTGAAAATTGCTTGCGTTTTACGTCTATGAAAATCAACGTATCTAAAATCTAATCTTTTCGGCAATTCAGTTTTTGAAAAGTCGGAAACATCAACTGGTAAGGGACTTTCTGCAATACTAAGAACTTCAAATTTTTCTGGAACTATTTCTTTTCCTCCTGGAGCTTTATCGCTTTTTTGAATTTTTCCAGAAATTAAAATAACACTTTCACGCGAAACTTTTTGCATTAAATCGAAAACTTCTTTTGAAGATTTATCTTTATGAGCAATTACTTGCAATTCGCCAGAAATATCTCTCAAAACAAGAAAACGCACTTTTCCTAAATCGCGTTGATCATAAACCCAACCAGCAATAGTTACTGAATTTCCGATGTCTTGCACATTCAAATCCGAAATCATTTTTCTTTCGCGTAATTGTTTCCAATAATCCATAATCTTCTCAAACAAAGTTCTTTTTTAAGTATTACGTTTCAAGGTTTTCTGTATAAATTAGCGCACGCGTGAACTCCGCTACCGTATCCGAATTGAAGTAAATAATCTCCGGAATCCGCTTCTTCTAAAAATCTTCTGACTCGTCTTCCTTGAGAAGCTGTAGAAGTATTGCAAAAGTATTCTCTGTCTTTTTCTGTGGCTAAAGCACATTTTTCTAAGAAACCAGGATATGACTTTTCAAGATTTTCAAACATTCTTAAATTAGCAAGATGTGGACTTAACGCTTGAATATCTTCAAAACAAATACCAGAAGGATTTAATTTTTTATTTTCTTTAAATCCTGAAATTAAAGATTTCCATTCTGAAATAACATATTGGAAAACTTTTTTGCCGTCCATGTGGAGTTTTCTTCCTCGAGATTTTACGGCTTGTCTGTTTTCGGCAACGGATTCTAATGCTTCATGTAATGTAACTTTCTCATCGTTTTCGGCACAATAAATTAAATCGCGAAAAAAACCATTTCCTCTAGCCATGTGTCCTTGAAAACCTCTATTGTTTAATTCATTTCGTGATAATATGTAAGCCGAAGCTCCGTCGCCAAAAAGAATACAATTAGACCTGTCAGAATAATCTGTAACGTCGGAAAGTTTGTCAACTCCAACGACTAAAACTTTTTCAAATTGGTTAGATTTTATTAACGAATCTGCGTACATTAAAGTCATATTAATTCCTGTGCAACCAGAATAAGAATCTGAACCTGAAGCGGTTGGTTCAATTAAATCTGGATGCGTTTCTCTAATCTTAGCTTGAACATATCCTGCAACATTTGGAAATGGTTGATGATGTGTATTTGTTGAAATGAGAATGTGCTCGATTGGAGAAATATTTTTTGTTCTTGATAACGCGTCTTTCGTTGCTTCATAAGCTAAATCTCCAACTAATTCGTTTGCTTCTGCGATGTGTCTTTTTTTAATTCCAGTTCTGCTTGTTATCCATTCGTCGTTAGTTTTTTGTCCACTCGCATCTAAAATTTTTTCAAAATCTGAATTAGTTAAAGTTCTAGAAGGCGTATAAACTCCGACAGATTGAATAATAGAACCCACAGAAAATTATACAAATTAAGCTATAAAAACTTATTACTTAATGTTTAAAACTCGATTTATAATTTCCATTGCTTTATTAGCGTCTAATTTTCCTTTAAACTGTGTCATTAACACTCCCATATAAGCATTTGTTCGCATTCCAGGTTTCTCGCGAATAATTTTACGCACTAATTCCTCTATTTCATCATCGCTAATTTTTTCAATTTTTAAAGCATCAGCTAATTTTTCTCCATCTAATATTTTAGTTAACACGAATTTGACATCTTTCGAGTTAATTTTATTTAATGCGACTTCTTCTAAAATTTGTTCATAAACGCGTTCGCTCAAAATAGATTTAATTTCTTCAAAAGTTTTTGAACGTTTAGTTGCAAATTCATTTCTCCACAAAGTAACCATTTTTGCAACAAGTGGAGAATCTAATGGGTAAATTTGTAGCAATAATTCAAACTCGTCAAGTAGTTCGTGAGATTCTAAAACTAATCCAATAAGTTCGTCAGTCAAACCTTTCTTTCGTAATTCGTCACGAATATCCGTTTTTAATTTAGGCAAATTCTTTTTTAATTGATTAATTTTATCGAGTCCAATTCTTAATAAATTTAAATCTGTTTCTGGATACATACGAGAAGCTCCAGGCATTGGGCGTAAGAATTCACTTTCTCCAGAGGGTAATGCATTTCTAACTTCTCCATTTTTTTTATTGTTTTTAATATCTATTAATTGCCTATTAATTTCTTTGTCAATAGTTTCAATCATCATTTTCGGGTCTTGAAATCCTTTAATTTCAACTCTGTCGTGTCCTGAAATAGAAATATTCACGTCTTGTCTGATTGTTCCCAATCCTCTTTTTACGTGACAAGCTCTTAAAATTTCTCCGAGTTTTAAAGCACATTCTTTTACTTGTTCTGCATTTTGTAAATCGGGATATGTTGCAATTTCAACAAGAGGAATTCCTAATCTGTCTAAACGATAAACTACTTTTTCTTTTTCACGCAAAATTACTCGTGCAGAATCTTCTTCAATGCAAATAGTCGCTATTCTAACTTTGCCGAGTGAAGTTTCAACAAAACCATTGCGTGCAATTAATGCAGTTCTTTGAAATCCTGAAGTGTTAGAACCATCAATAACTGTTTTTCTCATAACTTGAGTAACTGGATAAATTTCACAATTTAAAAGTAAAGCAACTGTTAAAGCGACGTCCAGTGCTTCTTGATTTATTTTGTGTGGAGGTTCTTCATCTAATTCCACGAGTGAAATAGAATCGCGATAACCTTCGTATACAAAAGTTTTTCCTAAAGTTGCTTCGTGTTTTACTGCTTCATCAATTTTTCCAGTTTCACCGGCAACTACATGTAATCTTCTTTCAATTTTATAATGTGGTTCATCATTTCGTAAAAAAGAAGGAGCTCCAGAAAATAATTTGGGAGTATCTAATTGTTGATGTATCTCAAGTCCAGCTTTAAATCCTAATTTATTATAATCGTGCATAAATTTAAAGTAATAATGAAGTTATTAAATATTATCTAATCTATTTTAAATATTTTATGTTTTAAATTTGTTTTTTTACCAATTAACTTTTCTATCTCATCTGCAGTTATTTGAGCTCTTAATTCTAATCTTCCATTTTTACGATCGCAAATAGATACGTCAGCTATTTCTCCTCTGCGTGCGAAATAATTTACTAAAATTTTCTTTACTCTTAAAAATTCTCCTGGGTCTTTAGCACCCTTTAAATCAATCTGATAAAAAGGAATCTCTTGAAATCTATCTAGAAGAGTATCCATTCCTACATTAATTTTTCCAGCAAAATAGTTATAAAATTCAAATTCAGAACTTCTTGGGTTAGGAATCATTCCGATTAATTCAGGAGCGCGAAAAATCCCATCGCTTTCGCGTTCTTTAAAACTTTGTCTAGCTCGATGTATTAGCTCATTGTAATAATTACGTTCTCCAACTGGAAGAATTGCGGGAGCATAACTGGAATTAACTAAAATCATATTTTGGACAAATCTTGCTGTTCTACCATTACCATCCATAAATGGATGTATTCTTAAAAAATGAAAATGAAAAAGAACTGCTCTTTCAACAGGACTAAGAGAAGGATTATTTACAGATAATAATAACGCTTCCATTTGTTCAGGCACTTTTTCTGGACGTGGAGGGGTGTCATAAAGAAAACCTTTAATTTTAACTCCTTCTGTTCTATATGAGTCTCCGCTTTTTTGTTCAATTATACCACCTAAAGAAAGTAATAATTGTTGCGTGATTTCTCCTTTGAAATTAGAATAAGCATATTCTTGTGCTCTTTTTAGTTCTGCTTTACTTTGAATAAAATCTTTTTCGCGTCCAATTTTTTGATAATTATGGGATCTTTTGTCTGGTTCCATATTTCTTGAATTATACGACGCATCTATATCAGCAGATTTAAAAAGTTCAGTTCTAAATTTAGAATCTCCTTGGGGAATATGTTTTACTAAATACTCTCTTTTCCTTTTTAATTCTGCAAGCATTACTGGCTCAACAAAGTGTGATTCAATCATAAAAATTTAATAAAAATAATGTATATAAACTTTGTTATACCTATAAAGTGGTTGCATAATCGTAAAGTTTATATATTTCATAATTTTAAAAATAATATGCCTTATAGTCGTTCTCCTGAAAGTCCTAATCGAAAATTTAGAAAAATTGACTTGCCGAAAGAAATTAAAGTATTTTTTGGGCAAAGGCGTAAATTTATAAGAGGATTGCCGAGTTACGAACAAATTGAAGGAATAAATCCTGAAAATCACGAAAAATGTTTTGATAATACTTATGGTTTTCCAATACCCCTTGTAGAAACTCATCCAGTGAATAATCAAGAAAAAGAAATGTATGAATCGGCGCAGAAAAAAACGAGAGAGTTGATTCACTTATTTTTTGGAGTGCCTAATAGCGAAATTGCAGAGCCATTAAGAGAATATATGCTTACGGGAGGGACAAAACCAATTAGAATTTCTACACATATTTCCGACGAAGGAAGAAGAGTTTATGTAAAATTGCCAAGCGTTGAAAGAATAATGGGTTTAAGTTTATACAATTTGATAAGTGGAAGAAAGCATTTAGACTTTCTATTTAGCGAATATGTTTTTGTTGAAGATTCCGTTCAAGGAAGACATATGAATGAAAAAAATATTGGCTATTTTAAAAGATTGCCTAAATTAGGGCAATCAATTATTGAATCAAAAATACAAGATAAATTTCTTGGAATAAATGATTTAGATAGAGAAGTAGATTTACTAAATAGTCCTGGAAATCTGGTTAATCTCTTAATTCAAGCTGATGGAGAAGTTTCATTATTTGACGTTGACTGTGCATTTATGAAAGCACATCCTCCATATGACTTAGTCGATTTGTTAAGAGCAAGAGGAATACCAATTACTAAAGAAATAGAAAAAGAAATAGAAAAAAAAGAAGCAAAAAGAATAAGGTATGTAATTCACGGAACAAGTCAAAAAACATATAAACATTTTATTGATTTGATGGATAAAATTCCTTCTTTGAGAGAACAATTTAAAAAACTGGGATTTGAATCAGCAAAAAAATATTTTGATGAAAAAGAAAGATGGTTAAATTCTTTAATTTAACTTATTCGTTTAACAATGGATTAAATTCGCCAACAATATTTTCTAGCATTTTTTCTCGAACAAGATTTTTCCAATTTTTATGGCCTAAAACCCAACTCAATTTAACAAATGCCGTTTCGGGTAACATATCTTCTAAAAATATAACTCCTATTTCTTCTAAAGCTCTTCCACTTGAATAAACTTTTGAATTTAAACGACCGTAAATTGTTTGAGGCACAGCACATACAATTAGGCCTTGTTTAATCGCGCGTTTTAAAGCAGATTCCCAAGAATATTTCACTTCTCCGACGGCAACATGTCCTAAACCTGACATTTCAATAATAATTCCTTTATAACCTTGAACTAAATAATAATCTAAAATCGAAGAATCTTGTCCTGGATAAAATTTTAACAATGCGACTTTTTCATTGAAAGATGCATCTAATTTTGTTAAGCCTTCGGAACGAGCGTTGTATTTTTCTAAAAATTCTATTTTGTCTGGCCAAACTTTAGCAATTGGAGAACAATTTATTGCTTTGAAAGTATTTCTTTTTGAAGTGTGCATTTTTCTAACTTTAGTTCCGCGTAACGCAAAGCAATAATCGTCGTTTTCAGTTGCGTGTCCAACAATCATAACTTCTGCACAATTTGATAAAGCCATAGTTACAGCACAATCCAAATTCATTTCTGCGTCACTTGAAGCTCTATCGATACTTCTCTGCGAGAAAGTTAGCACAACGGGTTTTTTCAAATCTCTTAAAAAGAAGCTTAATGCGGAAGAGGTGTAATGTAAAGTGTCGCTTCCGTGCGTGATAATTACTCCCTGAATTTCTGAATCGTTTAACATTTCTTTTGCGTGTTCTGCAATAGTTATCCAATGTTCCGAAGACATATTTTCTGAAAGAATCATAAATGGAATTGATAATTTTTTGACATTTACTTTTTCAAAAAGTCGTGGGTAAAATTTTGCAAATTCGGAAACATCTGTAAGAGGTTTTGCACTACCAGTTTTTGGGTCTAATTTGGAAGCGATAGTTCCGCCAGTTACAATTAAGCCAATAGAAGGTTTATTTTTAGAAATTGGAATTATTTCTTTTTTAGATTCTTCTTTAAATTTTTCAACAATTACGCAATCTAAAATATTTTCTTTTGGAATTCCGATATTATATCCACTATTTAATTTAACTAGCACGACAGAATTGTCTGGACTTTCAAGCACGCGTGCTTCAATTTCTTCGCGAGCTAGTCTAAACTTTACAATATCTCCTGAATTAAATTGGAAATTTACCATAAGGATTATTGAGATTGGAGATATAAAAATCTTTTTGAAAGTAGTGAACATATAGATATATATCTCTTAAAGAAAAAATGAATCTTGATGAGAAAAAAAGAAACTTAGAAAATATTGCTCTCTCTTTCAATGTTAATATTTTTTATTTTATTTATGGATGTTTATTCTCAAACAAATTATTCTAAAGAAAAAATATTGGCAAAATCTGAAAATGAACTAAAACTCTCACCCATTACATTAAATATTTCTGCACCAGCATTGACTCCTCCGACTCTCCCATTTTCTTTGCCATTAAATCACTCTCTTGCTTTTCGTACGGTTCCTTCTCCTTCTGTGATTGTGGTTTCACCTTGTTTAACTCCAAATGTAATTCCTATAACTATAACTTCTTCAATTACTCTTTGTGGAAATATGCTTGAAGAAGAGAATAGAAATAATTTTAGAGAAATATTAAAAGATAGAGCGTATTTAAAACGAATAATAGCAGAATCTCAAAAATAAGCATATTTTTGATGAATCGAGCACCAACTGAAAAGTCCTTCTCTTAACTTTGTGAGGACTTTGAGGTGGGGTGGTGCATCGATTTTTTGATTTATGTGAATTATATTTTTTGAAAGAAAAAAATATGCGCCCGCCGGAAATTCTTAAACTTGCAAGAGTTTGAGAGACAGCAACGACTTGTTCGTTGCTGGATGCAAGCAAATTCATTGAATTTGTGGCCCAGAAAGTCTCATAGACTTTCTTGTGTTCAATTCTCTAAATATGCGTCCGCCGGGAATTGAACCCGGCTCGTTGACTTGGGAAGCCAAAATCATACCGATAGACCACGGACGCGTAAATAAAATTCAAGAAAACAATTAATAAGTATATCGATAGGATTTTATACCTTTTAAAATAAGATAAATTATGACAAAACCATTTTACATTACTACTGCAATTGATTACGTCAATGGAGCTCCACACATTGGTCACACCTATGAAAAAATTTTAGCAGACGTAATTGCAAGATGGAATAGATTAAATAAAAAACAAGTATTTTATCTTACTGGAACAGACGATAATGCTCAAAAAAATGTAGAAGCTGCAAAAGAAAAAGGGTTTCCAATAAAAGAATTTGTAGATAAAAATGCCAAACAATTTGAAAAGTTATGTAAAGAATATAACATCAGCAACGATTATTTTATTAGAACAACTTCTCAAGAGCATATTAAGAAATCACAAGAGATAGTTTCAGAAGTTTACAAAAAAGGATTAATTTACAAAGGAACTTATTCTGGTTTGTATTGTGACGGTTGTGAAGCGTTCGTAACAGAAAAAGAATTGACAAACGGAAATTGTTCAGAACACAATAAACCTCCAAGAAGTATAAAAGAAGAAGCGTATTTTTTCAAACTTTCTAATTTTAAAGAACAAATAATAAATTGGATAAAAAAAGATAAACCTATAATTCCTGAAAAAAGAGCTAATGAAATATTATCTCGTTTGGAAAATGAAGAATTAAAAGATTTGTGCATTTCAAGAGCAAATGCAGAATGGGGAATTGATTTACCATTTGATAAAAAATTTAAAATATATGTTTGGTTTGACGCTTTGATAAATTATTTAACTGGTGCGGGCAAAGATGAGAAATATTGGCCAGCAGAAGTTCAAGCAATCGGAAAAGGAATTAATTGGTTTCACACAGTTATTTGGCCAGCAATTTTATTTGCAACAAATAGAGAACTGCCGAAAAAAATATGGGTTCACGGTTATTTTACAGTAAATGGCGAAAAAATGTCAAAGTCAATAGGGAATGTAATTAATCCTTTGGAATTATTAGAAAAATATTCTGCAGATAGTATAAGGTATTTTTTAGTAAGAGAGAATTCTTTTGAAAATGATGGTGATTTTTCTGAAGAGAAATTAAAATCCCGGCATAATGACGAATTAGCGAATAAACTCGGTAACTTAGTTAGTCGAGTTTCAACTCTTGCAGAAAAATATGGTTTAGAAAAAACAGAAATAGAAATTGATTCTAAAGAAATAATATTCAGAATAGAAAAAAATATTGAGTCTTATCACTTAGATAAAGCTTTGAATGAAATTTTTGTTTATGTTGATAAAGTAAACGAGTATGTTCAAAAATCAAAACCTTGGGAAACAAAAGATGCTAAATCTTTATATGAAGCAGTATTCGCAATAAAAAATATTGCTATTCTTTTGAGTCCTTTTATGCCTAAAACTTCGGAAAAAATTGCAGAAATTTTTAATTTTTTAATAGATATAAAAGAATTAAATAAACCTATAAAATCAACAAAAATTGGCGAAATTAAGAAGGCTGAAATTTTGTTTAAAAAGATACAATGAATAAAATTCCCTATAGCGACTTTGAAAAATTAGATTTAAGAGTTGGAAAAATTATTGAAGTCCAAGACCATCCAAAAGCAGACAAGCTTTATATTTTAACTGTGGATTTAGGAGAACCAGCTCCAAGAACAATTGTAGCAGGATTAAAAATAAAATATACGCAAGAACAATTAAGAGGAAAACAAGCTGTTTTCGTAGCGAATTTAGAGCCAGTAACTTTAAGAGGAATTCAAAGTGAGGGGATGATTCTCGCGGCGAGTGACGAAAATAAAGAAAATGTTTTTTTCATAAAACCGGAAAAAGAGATAAATTCTGGAAGTAAGATACATTAAGAGAAAGATTTAAATAGTGTCACTATTAAGTAATAATATGAAGAACCGTTACGGAATATTTAAAGAAATACTTGGAGAAAGAGGATTCATTCCGTCTGAAGTTAGTCGTATTATTGGTGGAATTGAAGGGATTGGAACACGTTCTCCTAGTGCTGGTAGAATAGAGGCTTATGCTAGAAAAAATGGTTTGTTAGTTGGAATTAATATGGTTGATGAACATTTTGATTATAGTGTGCCTAATCTTATAAGAGAATCAAACGTGGTAAAAATTGCGCGTGGTTTAGGTGTTCCCGTTAATGATAATATACTTGAAGAAGCTTTACGAAATCGTGGAAATGAATAGTAACGCAAAATTATAATCGCAATTATTTTTAATATTTTTTAATAATTAATTAACCAGTTAATTTGTTCCAGAAATTTGGTTCTTTGTAAGAAACTCCGGCCATTTTTGCTGCGATTTTTTTATATGCTAATGCTGATTTAGAATATGGGAATGTGTGTAATACTGCATCTTTGCGTCTTAACGAAGCCAAAATCTTTTTGTCATTTGGAATGACGCCTAAAATTGGTAAGTCTAACATCTCTTTAATATTTGAAATAGCCATTTCGTTTTTGTCGCCTGTAACGCGAGTTACGATTACTCCTCTGACTGGTTTTCCCATTTCTTGAGCCAATTTTAATGTTTTCAAAGCGTCGGTTACTGCAGTGATTTCTGGATTTGTAACTATAATTAATTCGTCTGCTGCTTCAATTGAACAAATTGCTTCGTCTCCTAAACCAGCCGCGCTATCAAAAATTACATACTCTGCCATTCCTCTTAATTTTTTAGAAATTTCTTTTAATTTAGAATGATTAATATTTCTTAATTCGCGAACTGATAACGATGATGGGATAATTTTGGTTCCAGATTCGTGTTCATAAATTGCTTCTGTAACTTTTGCTTTTCCTTGCATAACGTGATTTAAATTGACTGGAACGATTGGAGCGCCTAAATGTAATCCTACGTTTGGAGTGGTTAAATTTGCATCAACAACAATTACTTCTTTTCCGAAATAATTTAGAGCTGCGCCAAGATTTATGGCAGTAGTAGTTTTGCCAACGCCCCCTTTACCAGAAGTTATTGTGATTACTTTCATAAGTATGAATCTCGACAAATCAAATTATTTTAAATAGCTTATAAATCTTTCGAAAATTTGCGAATACAAAGCGAGTTGTTCGAGATTAATATTTACAGGTTTATTTTTATATTGGACTTTTAAGTTTACACCCTTACGAAATTCGCATTCTCTAGATTTGTCAAGTTGTTCAATGTCTCTAAAGAATTCGTATAAATTTAAAACTTCCATAACTATCGGTTCGTCGGCATAAATCTTTTGTAACTGAATTAATTTCGCTCTTGGTGCGGGAGAAACGGGTTTCCATTTTTTTCCTGCCTTTAAAATTAATAAGTCAAGCGAATTATCTACCATTATTTTCCATCTTAAAAGTAAATTAAGAATAACATCGCAAGTTTTTGTGTATTTTAAGCTAACATAAAGAAGATGGTCAGCGCTAATTTTCTCTTTAATAACAACATCAATTGACATATAATTTGAGCCTCAAAGAGATATTCTTTAATGTAAATCTCCTTATATACCTTTCCAAAGGTATTAAAATGCACAAGACACTATGTTTAGTAACAATTATTCGCTTAAAGCTAAAATACAACGTGCTAAATCACCTTCGTGTTCGTTTAAAGAATTTTTACAGACGTCATAGGATTTATTAGTTTTGTCCATAACCATTTGAATATCTTCTTCAGAAATCCCTTCTTCAGCAGATTCTTCTCGTGCATTTCCAGATATTTGCCAACTTTCTTGTCCTTGCATAATAATTTTCATAATTGAAGGTTCTTCAATAATTACTTTTGAGCCGTCAGTTTTTTCGATGATTACTTTTAAAGCATCAATCTCTTCCTGTTTTATTCCCATCTGTTTCATAACAGCCTGCATCTTCTTAGGGTCCATTCCGCCAAACATAACTGTCAATCATAAAGAAGGTTATTTATAGGTTTCGCACATAAAATAAGAATGACTAAATTCCTCATAATCGGCGACCTTCACGGCAATAAACCAATTATATCTACCAAAGAGTTTGACGCAATGATAGCACCTGGCGATTTCTGTTCTGATAATTTAAGAAAATACATGTTTAAAGCACTAAAAAGAAGACTGAAAACAAAGGGAGAAGTAAAATGGTATGATATACAATTCAAGAGACTCTTAAATTAGGCGTTCAAACCTTTGTTCCAGGGTTTCTATGAACGTCTGATATTAGTCCATATTTTATTTCATTCATTAAAATCTCATTAAAATACTTTATTTAAAATTATCTGTACTCTATTTCACAAAACTCGTTTTTGTCCCGCATTCCGAGCAGAACTTCTCCTCGCCTTTCAAAACCACAGAACAACCAGAACAACGAACAGGCTCAACTTTTCTTTCAATAATCGCTTTGTATCCACGCTTACCCGAAACTAAAAAAGAAAATGCATCAGCGACGGCATCGCTATTCATTTGTTCTCTTAAATCACGTCCACTTGACATTTAGCATTACCTCTTATAATAAAAAACAAAACACTATTTAAACTTTATTTAATTTGTTTAAATATTATTATGGAAATAGGTATTTAGCTTAAAAATATAAATGTAAATTAAAACTAATTTAAATAATTAAAGACTGACTGGCCAGAAAATTTTTAGCATAACTACAAACGCAATTATTGCGACAAGAAAACCAATTACTGCTTGAGGGGTGATAGCTAATCTGCTATGAAATTCTGAATCGTATCTCATCAATCCGCCAAAAGCACCTGGCATTTGAATTTGATTTTGTTGAGCCATATACTTTTCTAAAATCCTATATATAAAAATCTATTGTTTTAGTTTATTGAGTAATTTTTTCTTGTTTGTTCCAGAAACATCTTTTCCCCATAAAACGAATAATCTATTTATTTTACTCCAATATTTTCGTGGAACAATTTTTTGCAATTCCATTTCTGTTTCAGTAGGTGTTTTGGTTTTTACTAATCCTAAAATATTTGAAATTCTGTGCACGTGTGTATCAACTGTAATTGTGTCTTGATTATGAATTTCACTCAAAACTAAATTTGCAGTTTTGCGTCCAACTCCTCGTAATTTGACGAGTTCTTCAATTTTATTAGGTATTTTTTCTTGATAATCTTTTACTAACAATTTAGCAGTTAAAATCACATTTTTAGTTTTAGTTTTATTATAATTTAAAGAACTAAATATTTTCAAAACATCAGAATATTTCGCGTTGGCTAAATTTTTTAGAGTAGGATATTTAGCAAATAATCTTTCTGCAATTGGAATTGTTGTTTCGTCTCTGGACTGAGCACTCATTATAGTTGCAATCAAAGTCTGCCAATCGTGCTTCCAGCTTTCTCCAGCTAATCTCTTATTGGATTTTGCATATTTTAAGTTAACTTTAGCAAAAATTTTCAGGAAATAATTAGTTCGATTCATAAAAATTAAGCAGGATTAAAAATTCCGTCTTTGAAAATTATAAATCCTGCAATTATAATTAAAATTTGAAAGAGATTAATTAAAATAGCTGCTTTTTTTTCAGTAGATTTAATTCCAAGTTTTTTCAATATCAAAATAGCTAAATGATTTAAACTATAAACTTTATCGTAAAGCAAATCAATAGAACCATCTTTTTGAGGTTTGCCAAAAGAAGATTTTTTTAATCCCCCTCGGATTTTCAAAAATACTTCTAAAATATGAGGGATATAAAAGAAAACGGCAATTCTTTCAAAACTTCCGACTATTGCAACTGCACCGATAAATCCTCCGAGGGCATAAGTCATAGAATCTCCTGGAAATACTTTTGCAGGATATTTATTGTAAATTAAAAATGCTAAAAGTGCGAAGACAAAACAAAGGCAAATTACTGCGAGCCAAGAATTTCCTGTAAGATGAGAGACTAAAGCTAACGCAGAAAGTAAAATTGCTCCTTGACTTGCCTCTAAACCGTTAAATCCTGCAAGCATATTGAAAGTAGTTGTAGTTGCAACAATTCCGAGAGGAATAAAAAATAACGGATAGATTAAACCTAAATCAATTTGTCCTAAGAACGGTAAAACTATCAAACTACGTCCAGCATTTATTGCAATTAATGGAATCGAGCCTAATAATGCTAGAACTAAACGCGATTTCATAGAAAGTCCTCCGTGTCTCCAACCAAATAAATCGTCAATAAATCCGATAAATCCCATAAATAAAACGATAATCAATAAAGCAAATATTTCCACTAATGAACCGTTTTTTGTTCCTAAATTAAAAACTCGGTAAGCAACATAAACTAAACCACTTAAAGAAAATGCTAGAAGAACGACTATTCCTCCAGAACCTGCGACAGATTTTCCTTCAATTTTATTCATGTCTGTCCAAATTAAACCGATAGATTTTACTTTTTTAATCCAAAATGGCATTAATAAAAATACGAGTAAAAAACTAAACATTAACGGAAGCGCAAGAAGATACGAGACCATAATAAAAAACATCAAAAACTATATTTAAATCTATAGACGCGAACTTAATCGACTTATAAACTCGGTATTTTTTATATTTTGAAATTTATCTCTTTATCTTTTTTACTAAATTTTAATTAGAGAAAACCTTAAAATATGTCTGAATAGTAAACTATTATGGAAGAAAAGCAAACTCAACAACAAATTGAGGAAAAGTGGCGCAATTTTTGGGAAGAAAAAGAAATTTACAAGTTTAATCAAAAGAATATTAAAAAAATATATAGCATTGACACTCCACCGCCAACGGTTTCGGGGGAAATGCATATGGGACACGCTTGTTCTTATTCTCAACAGGATTTTATTGCGCGTTATAAACGAATGCAAGGTTTCAATGTTTTTTATCCGTTTGGAACAGATGATAATGGACTTCCGACGGAAAGATTAGTTGAAAAGAAAAAAGAAGTGAAAGCAAAAAAAATGTTGAGAGAAGATTTTATTAAATTGTGTATTCAATTTTTGAAAGAAACGCGTACTTCATTTATACAAGATTGGAAAAATATGGGTGTGAGTTGTGATTGGACGATAAATTATTCTACAATAGATAACCATAGCAGAAAAATAGCTCAATGGTCATTCATAGACCTATACAAAAAAGGAAGAATATACAGGAAACAAGCTCCAGCAATGTGGTGTCCAGAATGTAAGACAGGTGTAGCTCAAATAGAAGTAAAAGACAAAGAATTTGATTCAACATTCAATGATATTTTATTCAAATGCGGAAGAGAAAATTTAACAATTGCGACGACTCGTCCAGAATTATTACCTGCTTGTGTTGCTTTAATGATAAACCCTAACGATAAACGTTACAAAAAATATTCTGGAAAGATGGCGAAAGTTCCACTTTTTGATTTTGAAGTTCCGATAATTGAAGATATTCGCGTTAGAGAAGATAAAGGAACGGGAATTGTAATGTGTTGCACTTTTGGAGACCAAACAGATATGGAATGGCAAAAAGCATATAACTTGCAAATAAAAAAAGCGATAAATGAAGAAGGACGTATGACTGAAATTTCTGGAAAATATAAAAGTTTGACTATAAAAGAAGCAAGAAAAGAAATTTTAAAAGATTTGAAAGAAAAAGAAATTTTAGTAAGTCAAAAACCGATTAAGCACGCGGTAAATGTGCATGAACGTTGCGACACGGAAATTGAATTTATAACGAGTAAGCAATGGTTTGTGCGTTATTTGGATTTGAAAAAAGATATGTTGAAATGGGGACAAGAATTTAATTGGTATCCTGAAAACATGCGACACAGATACAACTCCTGGATAGAAGGACTACAATGGGATTGGTTAATTTCAAATCAGCGTTATTTCGGAGTAGCTTTCCCAGTTTGGTACTGTAAAAAATGCGACACTCCAATTATTGCTGAAGAAGAAAATCTTCCAGTAGATCCATTATTAACAAAACCAATAATTAAAAATTGTCCTAAATGTAAATCTTCTGAATTTATTCCTGACAACGATGTTTTGAACACTTGGTTTACTTCTTCATTAACTCCCCAGTTAGCAATACAACTAATGCCAAAAGCAATCCAGCCAAAATTATTCCCTATGGACTTGCGTCCTCAAGCCCACGAGATTATTACATTCTGGCTTTTCAACACAGTAGTAAAGTCACATCTACATTACAATAAAACTCCTTGGAAAAATACAATGATTTCTGGTCTTGTAACTCTAAGAGGAGAGAAAATGTCTAAATCAAAAGGAAATGTTGTAAAACCTCAAGAAGTCTTGCAAAAATACGGGGCAGATGCGTTAAGATATTGGTCAGCAAACTCAAAGGTAGGAGATGATATAGAATATCAAGAACAAGAAGTTTTAGCAGGAACAAAATTCCTAAATAAAATACAAAACGCAACAAATTTCGTATTCACAAATTTAGAGCATCAAAGTAAAACTCCAGAATTAAATGAAACGGATAGATTATTTCTTAATGAAATAAATGCGACAATAAAAAAAGCAACTGAGCATTTTGAAAAATATGATTATGCACAGGCAAAAATGGAAGCAGATAGATTTTTTTGGAAAGTTTTTGCCGATAATTATATCGAGATTGTTAAAAATAGATTATATAATGGGACAAAAGAAGAAAAAGCGTCAGCAGATTATACTCTTTATCAATCATTATTGACAATTACTAAAATGATGGCTCCATTCATTCCATTTATGGCTGAAGAAATTTATCAAAAACATTTTAAAAAATATGAAAAATCAGAATCTATTCATATAAGCGAATGGCCAACAGAAATAAAAATAAAATCTTCAAAAGATGATGAAAAAATTTGGCAAAGAATGTTGGAAATAATTTATCAAGTGCGTCAAGCAAAATCCGAAGCTAAAAAATCGATGAAAGCAGAAGTAATTTTGATAATAACTAAAGATGATTTTAAAATTCTGAAAAATGTTTTATCAGATATAAAATCTGTTTGTAATGCGAAAGAAATTAAAGAAGGACAATTCGAAATTCAAATTCTTTAACACATAACCTTTATAACGATATTTTAGCATGAAATAATATGGATGATAAACAAAAAGCTATACTTGAAGAACAGATTGAAGAACTTGAAGCGGTTCGTGGAAGACATACGGAACTAGTTACAGTGCTAATTCCTTCGGAGTTTAATATTCATAGTGTGACGAAACAACTTGAAGCGGAACGTTCGACGGCAGATAATATTAAATCTAAACAAACGCGTTCGGCAGTTACTGATTCTATTGATATGATTGTTCGTACATTGAAAGGAACGAAACAAACTCCTCCAAATGGGCTTGCACTTTATGCGGGAAATGTTTCGGAAAAAGAAGGAATTTCAGACATTAAACTTTGGGCAATAGAACCGCCGAAACCTTTGAGAATTAGAATGTATCGTTGTGATCAAACATTTGTTACAGAACCTTTGAGAGAAATGCTTAAAACCGACGAGGTTTATGGTTTGGTTGTAATTGATAGACAAGAAGCGACGATAGGACTTTTAGAAGGTAAACAAATAAAAGTTTTGAGAAAATTAAGTTCTGGAGTTCCGAGTAAAGTTCGTGCAGGAGGACAATCTGCTCAAAGATTTCATAGAATTACCGAGGGCTTGGCAAAAGAATTTTTTCGTAGAACTGCCGAAGCAATGAAAGATTTATTCTTTGAACTTCCAAGATTAAAAGGAATATTAGTTGGCGGTCCAATTCCTACAAAAGAAGAATTTATCGAAGAAGGACAAATTGTAACTAAACTTAAAGAAAAAATAATTTCAGTTAAAGATATTGGTTATGTTGATGAACACGGTTTGAAACTTTTAGTTGAAGCATCGCAAGAAGAAATTGCGGAACAAGAAATAATAAAAGAAAAAAAATTAGTTGAAGAATTTTTTATGGTTCTTGGAAAATATCCTGAAAAATCTGTTTATGGTTTTGAAAGAACGAAGACTGCTTTAGAAAGAGGTGCCGTATACAAACTTTTACTTTCTAAAAAATTAGAAAAACATATTATTGCAGAATATGAAAAATTGGCGTTAGATATGGGCTCGCAAACAAGTTTAATTTCCGATGAAACTCAAGAAGGGGAACAATTTTATAATATTACTAAGGGTGTTGGAGCAATTTTAAGATTTCAAATTGAATAATTTTTTATTCGAAAAAAATAGAAAAAGTTAAATACTAAAACAACAATATTATAATCTAAAAAGAAATGACAATAGACATAACTGATGCAAATGAAGAGCCACTCGATATAAATCCTCGCGCTCTAAATTATCACGCTAATGGTATGAGTGGAAGTTGGCGTGTTTGGCGAGTTGAAGAGGCAGAAGTTGAAC
>SICU01000010.1 GCA_009694755.1 Candidatus Pacearchaeota archaeon | reverse complement strand
TATTTATCTCTGACTAGATTATATGCACGAGGAAGAATCCACGACGCAATTACAGTGACTGCGCCCCAAAGTGAAATACCTACAAAAAGAGGAGTTCGAAACATATTATTTTTATGCTGCAACAATAGTGCCACAATAACGAGCAAAACAAAAAGACCATATAAAATACCTGTAATTTTTTTAGAAGCAGGATTCTTAAAATCAATTGCTGCAAAAATAGTTGAGATTGCAAACATTGGGAGCACCCACCAAGGTAATGCGTCTTGGGCAGATCGCAGAAAAGCCTTAACCACAGTTTCAGCAAGAATGAACCCTGCAACAATTAATAATAACTCACTAAATGAATCTTTATCTACAGAACTAAAATTAGGCATATATCATTAAGGTTATAATCTATAAAAACATTCTCTTTTTAGTATGTTCTATATAGATAATTTTCAATATAAATCATTTATTAAATTTATTCCCCACAACCAGAACGTTGTGTAGTATTACACGACGTGCATATAATTGCGCAATTCCCAATTCTCTTCGCAGGTCCACCACACAAACCACAAACCAAACCCTCACTTAAACCAGCGTCTTTAAACTGCACAGATGAAGAACGAGAACCATTTCCAAATCCCCACGATTGATTATTAATATTATTTCCAGTAGAAATCCACGATGAATTATTATTTTGTCCACTTAAAGAAGTCCCAGCTCCCATTCCAGAAGCCCCAGTCTGTAAATTATTGTTATTAATATTATTTGAATCTTGCATTGTAGTCGTATGTGCAAAATCCTCAAGTGCTTTCTGCTCCTCTTTCAAAGAAGAAAGTTCAAGTTGAGGAATATCAACTTCCATACCACCAGAACCAGCACCAAAATTATTCAACATAAACTGCGCAATATAATCTACAATTGAAGAAGCAGTGCGAATAGGAGTCTGCGCTTCATCTAACTTTCCAAGCGCTTCATCATTTCTAACAAAACCCGCAGGCTCAAACTTCTGATGTCTAAATAAACCAAACAATTCGCTAACAGGAACTCCATACTGCAAATTCATAGACATAGACAAAGCCCATGCGTCAATCAAACCACGAATAGTTGAACCCTGTTTAGCAATTGTAACAAAAACTTCTCCAGGTTTTCCATTATCATAAAGTCCAACCGTCAAATATCCTTTATGGTCTCCAATCTCAAATTTATGAGTCAAAGAACGACGAGTCTGAGGTAGAGGCTGACGTTCCTGTTGTTTAACAATTACTTCTCTAATCACTTCCTTAACAATTTCACGAGCAACAACTTCACCTTCGGTCTTTTTAGTATTCAAAGGCTGTGAACGTTTAGAGTTCTCACGATAAATCGCAACTGCTTTCAACCCACTTTCCCAAGATAAAATATAAGCGTCCATAATTTCTTCAACAGTAGAAGATTCAGGCATATTCACAGTCTTAGAAATCGCTCCAGAAATATATGGCTGACAAACTGCCATCATTAAAACATGACCTTTGAAATGAATAGCTCTTTTACCATTAGCCGCTTTGAAAGCACAATCAAATATTGGTAAATGTTCTAACTTCAAATGTGGTGCACCTTCAATAGTATCTTTTTCATTTATATAAGCAATCATATCCGAAGTATCTGCTGTATTATATCCTAAACGTTGCAAAGCCAAAGGAACTGAACGATTAACTATTTTCAACATTCCCCCGCCAGATAAAACTTTATATTTTACAAGAGCAATATCTGGCTCAATTCCAGTAGTGTCGCAGTCCATCATAAACGCAATTGTTCCAGTCGGAGCAAGAACCGTCGTCTGCGAATTTCTGAAACCATATTGTTTTCCAAGTTCATACGCTTCACTCCAAGAATCCCACGCCTCATTAATTAAATAACGCAAATCATACGGAATTTTATTCACATCAATATCTTTCACGTGGTCGCGATGCATTTTAATTACTTCAAGCATGGAATCTCTATTTTCTTGATAACGTGGAAAAGGCCCGACGACAGAAGCAATTTTCGCAGAAGCTTTGTAAGCTTGTCCACACATTAAAGCAGTTATTGCCGCGGCAACAGCTCTACCCTCATTAGAATCATACGGCAAACCCAAACTCATAAGCAACGCTCCAAGATTTGCGTAACCTAAACCCAACGGTCTAAAGTCGTGCGAATTTCGCGTAATTTTTTCAGTAGGATACGAAGAACCATCGACAAAAAGTTCCATAGAAGTAATAAATCTATCAACAACTTTTTTAAAACTTTCAGTTTCAAATTTGCCCTCGGAAGTCAAGAATTTCATCAAATTAATCGACGCCAAATTACAAGCACTATCATCTAAAAACATATACTCACTGCAAGGATTACTCGCATTAATTTTTCCAGAAACTTTTGAAGTATGATATTTGTTAATTATTGTATCGAACTGCATTCCCGGGTCTCCGCAAATATGTGTCCCTTCCGCAATTTTACGCAAAATTTCTTTTGCTTTAAGTGTTTCAGAAACAGCACCGTTAGTTACAAAATGTGTTTGCCACTCGCCGTCATTTTTCACAGCTCTCATAAATTCATCAGTCGCACGAACAGACATATTACAATTTTGAAACGCAACACTCGCGTAAGCTTCTCCGTTCATTCCTCCACCATAACCTTGTTCAATCAAAGCCCACGCCTTTTTTTCCTCTTTTTGTTTCGTCTCAATAAATTCAATAACATCTGGATGGTCCACATTTAATATTTCCATTTTCGCGGCTCTACGAGTTTTTCCACCAGATTTAATTGCTCCAGCATAAGCGTCGTAACCTTTCATAAAAGATAAAGGCCCAGAAGAACGTCCTCCACCAGTTAATTTTTCACGACTACTTCTTAACGTAGAACGATTAGTTCCAGTTCCACTTCCAGCTTTAAACAAATTAGCCTCAGCAACTTGAACAGCCATAATAGAATCCATATTGTCTTCGATACTTTGAATAAAACACGCAGAACATTGAGGTCTGTCCATAGTCTTTTCTGATTTATTTATTTTATCAGTTTCAGCGTCCCAAACATAAGTTGAAACTCCTCCTGCATTTTTATCGTATTCATGTATCCCTGTGTTGAACCAAACTGGAGAATTAAACACAGCTAATTGATGCAAACAAATAGATGCAACTTCGTCACGCAAAGAATCTGCTTCTTTTTGACTAAAATATTTTTGAATAACAGATTGTCGTCCAATAAATCTAGAAACTCGAGAAATTATTTTTTCAACAGAATCTTCTCGCTCATTTTTAGCTTGATCACCCCAGAAATATTTACTTGCAACAACTTTCAATGCAAGTGTAGACCAAAAATCTGGCTTACGAACATTTTTCTGTGTAAATACAACCTTTCCTCTATCATCTGTAACATTAACATCTTCATAAACCCAATTTATGGGATTACCATACATGTCAAATTCAAATGGACTTCTTCCGTGAGGTGTAAAATATCTATCAACCAAACTAGAACTGAGAGAGTTACCCATTGAACCTTTAGGTTCCATAGGGACAGTGATTACATTAAATTCATTCAAATCTTTTTTATTCACGAAATTATTTATCTCCATTATTTTGTAACTAACTCCTTTATTTCTTTTCTGAAATCTGAAATGTCGGCAAAATCTCTGTAAACAGAAGCAAATCTTATGTATGCAACCTTATCAGTTTTTTTTAATTCTTGTGAGACATATTCTCCAATTGAAGAACTTTTAATTGACGTGCCTTTCTTTCGCATTTTGTCTTCAATTCTGTTTAACATTTGTTCAATCATTTCATCACTCACAGGTCTTTTTTCGCAGGCTTTTTGTATGCCTGTTAAAACTTTAGTTCGGTCAAAGGTTTGCCTTTCACCATTCTTTTTTAAAACGGTAAGTCCGCCCCACTCAACTCGTTCGTGTGTGGAAAATCTCTTTTCACATTTAAGACATTCGCGTCTTCTTCGAGTCAGAGATTCAACATCTCTTTTATCATTCACTTTTGTTTCTGAGTGTGAACAAAAGGGGCATTGCATTTCTTATCACCGTTTAGTAACTTGTCAGATACTACAACATCTTGTGTCTATTCTTGATGAACAGCACAATTCATTGTGTATCTTTACAACAAAATAAAATCATCTATTTAAATATTATTATCTAAAAGTGGCATAATAGAAATATTTTTAAGTTATTTATAAACAAAAGTTCGGTTATAAAATTTCAAAGAAATTTTAGAACTTTTGTTTAGACAACTTTTAGATTTTTTTAACAAACATATTTAAACAAATCTACTTTCAATAGTAAGTGAATCCATTACTACAAGACTTTTCCGCAATAACTAACTTACCTACTTGGCTTCTCGCCATAATTTTAACATGGACTTTAATTTGGAAAGGTTTAGCTTTATGGAAAGCTTCTCAAAGAAAAAGTCCCATTTGGTTCGTAGTTTTGCTCGTAGTAAATACAATCGGAATTTTTGAAATTCTATATTACTTCTTATTTTCCGAAATGAAATTAGATGATAAGAAATCAAAAGATAAAATAAAATCAATGGCAAAAAGACCAGTTAGAAAAAATTTAACGAAACAAAAAGCATTTATTGATAATTAAGACAAAAACTTCTGCCCAGTATCTGCAATTTTTTTCATCTCTATTGCCTTAATCTGTTCGTCAAAATCCTGAACTATGCTCTCATAAGTTACTTTATTTTCTCTCTTGTAACTGCACCAGTCACAATATTTGCCATTACAGGCAGGCCATTCAGTCATACACTCAATTTTTTTTATCAATTCAAATGTATCAGTCCTTAATTTATCAAGTTCTTCTTGTGTTCTTTGCGAGACAATCTGCCGATTAAAACTAAGAAAGTGCCATATAAGTTTTACCTTGATGTCTTTCCCAAATGCTTCCTGCAATCCAATATGATACAGAGCAAGTTGCTTGTCTTTATCAAAATCCTCGCGTTTTTTCATTGACTGGTTCGTCTTATAATCATGGACTTCATAAGTTCCATCCTCAGCCATATCCAGTCGGTCAATAAATCCTTGTATGAAATATTTCTTCTCATCATCTATCGGAAAAAAGACTTTTCTTTCTATGGCAATAACATTCTGCTTGAAAGGTTTGTTTTTAGTATAATAATCTGTCAAAAGTTTGACTGCTCTATTATATGCATCAACTTCATCTCCATTTTCAACGCGAATATCTTCATTAAACTGTGAAGTCCATTGGTCGGTAAAATATTCAATCAAATCATCAACGCTAATCTCGCGATGCTTGGCCTGATGGTAAAGCCATTCAAGAGCCTCGTGAACAGTGGTTCCGAGAAAAAGAGAAATATGTGTTGGTATTGGAGGAACTTTCTTGTCTATATATCTCAACTTATAGAATTCAGGACACGATTCAAAAAGCCAGAGTTTAGAATGAGAATAAACATTTCCATTACTGCTTGAACTCCCACTTCTTTTAGCCATGAATGAAACAGCAGTTTACTGCTTATAAAAACATTCCGAGTTCATTATAAATACTACAAATCATTAATAAATTTATGAACACTAAATTCAAACGCCACGATAAAGTCAAAATTATAATTTCTCCTTCGGAAAGCGACATTGAATCCTATGAAGAGGAAAATGTTTTAGTAAAAAAGGGAACAATCGGCGAAATAAATATGCTTCTTCCAAACGGAAGATATCATGTATTAATCAAAAATTCAGAAGGTATAAAAATAGCTTATGTAGTTGCAGACGAAGAAGTACTCGAATCAGTAAAATAAATCTACTTTTTTTTATTTCTTTTCAAAATTGCTTTTCTTCTAGATTTTCGAACTGTTTTTCTCATGTATAACAGAAGATTATTTTACTTTTAAATGTATGCTCAAATCAATTTTCTCAAAACATTCACAAAATATTCAATATCTTTTTTTGTCACATCAGCAGGTAAAGAAATCCTCAAAGAACTTTTCATATCTGTTGAAGAAAGTCCAATCGCTTTCAAAGCGGAATCTTCCTTTTCTTTCTTTGAATCGCAGGCACTTCCAATAGAAACATAAATTTCTTTTTCAGATAATTTATATAAAATATCTTCAGCATTCATTCCAGAGAAGGTAACAAAAATATTATTGGATAATCTTGAAATTCCCCTAGCACCAACAAGTTTTCCACCAATTCCTCGTAATTTATCAATAAGCAAATCTCTCATTTCACTAATCTTAGTCCAATCTTTTTTCAAAGAAATTTCGCAAGCTTTAGCAAAACCGACAATTGCAGGAACATTTTCAGTTCCGCTTCGCAATCTTTTTTCTTGTCCTCCTCCAAAAAACAACGGAGCAATTGCAATTCCGTCACGAATATACAAAAACCCTACTCCTTTCGGTCCTCCAATTTTATGAGCTGAAGCAGAAAGCAAATCAATATTCCAATCGTGCACAAGTATTTTCATTTTCGTAAAAGATTGTGCACAATCAGTATGGAAAAGCACTTTTTTGCGTTTGCATAAATCTCCAATTTTTTTCAAATTTTGAATAGTTCCAAAAATATTATTTGCTTGCATAACAGAAACAACGAGCGTATTGGAATCAATATTTTTTTCTAAAAATTTCAAATCAATAAAACCGAATGAATCAACAGGAAGTTCAACAATAAAATATCCACGAGATTTCAGGTATTCACAAGTTTCACGAATAGAAGGATGTTCAATAGACGAGATAATAATTTTCTTCTTTGAAGGATAATTTCTAGCCAATCCTTGTAAAACCCAGTTATTTGATTCAGTAGTTCCAGAAGTAAAATATAACTCATGAACTTTAGAACCAATTGCTCGCGCAAGTTTAGTTCGTGCAGACAATAATAATTTTTGAGATTTATCGCCAAAAGCATGATTAGAACTAGGATTCCCATAATCATAAATCATCGCGTTATTCATTTCGCGAACAACTTCAGGATAAACTGAAGTAGTTGCAGAGTTGTCAAAATATAGTTTTTTCATAAATTAAATAGTCCAAATTAGCTTTTAAGATTAACCATCTTTGAAAAATTCTTAAATAAACTTCCTTATTTCTGGCCACACTACAACAAGAAAAGAGAAAAATTAAAATGTAAATGGAAATTACTTTTGGTATATGGAGCCAGAAATAAATCAATAACAAAATCAAAATATTATGAATATAAAATCTTGCCAAAAATATTAAGTGGACTAAATGTAATCTATATTTCGGGAGATTATGTTGCTAATGTTTTATGGCTCGAAAAACCTCTTGCATTTGTAACTAAAAATAAAACTCTCGCTAATAATTATAGAAAATATTTTGACTTTCTTTGGAAAACTATAAAATAACTAAAACTAACTCGGAACTCCCCCTAACTACTAAAGCGACAAACTCTTATTATCTCTTGCTATTCCAATATTTTTTATACCCTTTAATGATAATCAAGAGTATGAAACTCCTCTCTTGGAACGTCAATGGAATTCGTTCAATCTTAACGAAAGGATTTGCAAGAGCAATTGAACAAGAAAACCCAGACATTCTTTGTTTACAGGAAATAAAAATAGACCACGAGAAAATAGACAAATCTCTCCACAATTATGAACACCAAATATGGAACCCCGCAGAAAAAAAGGGATATTCCGGAACAGCAATTTTTAGTAAAATAAAACCTATAAGTATAAAATTAGGAAGTGAATTATTGGGAGACAAAGAAGGCAGAGTAATAGTAGCAGAATTTGAAAAATTTTATTTAGTAAATGTTTATACTCCAAATTCCCGAAGAGGTTTAACTCGTTTAGGAAATCGTATGATGTGGGATAAAAAGTTTATGGAATTATTAAAAAAATTAGAAAAACACAAACCTATAATTTTCTGCGGAGATTTAAACGTCGCTCACACAACAATAGACATAGCTCGTCCAAAAGAGAACACTAAAAACGCAGGATTTACAATAGAAGAACGTTTAGATTTCGATGAATATATCAAACACGGATTTATAGACACATTCAGATTTCAACATCCAGAAGAAAAAAATCATTATACTTGGTGGAGTTACATGCACAACGCGAGAGAGAAAAATATCGGCTGGAGAATAGATTATTTTTGCGTTTCACAATCTCTAAAAAATAAAATAACTAATGCAGAAATTCTCAAAAACTTAAAAGGTAGCGACCATTGTCCAGTTTCTTTAATTATGAAATTTTAATTTTTTACTTTCTTCAACTGGGTTTGATAACCCTCTGCTCTGCCTCGGTAGCTGTTTCCAGTTGTATCAAAAAGTCCTTCTCGTATTATCGTGAGGACTTTGGTATGCTCAAAGTGCTCGGACGCACTTTGACAGAATTAAAAATACCCTAACCATCTGGATCGGTTGGGAATTTTTATTTTACAGCACATTCAGAAATAGAAATTAATTCGTCAAATTGTTTAACACCATAATAAATTTGTTCCCCAATTTTCCAGGCAGGAACTCCTCCAACAGGGCATTCCTCAACGCTTTCACAAGAAATAATATTCAAAAAAGAAGAAGCAGTATTTCCGAAAATATTAATTTGTTCATCGCAATCAGGACAAGTGTTCGAACGATAAAACTCAATATTTTTTGTGAAAAGACATTGAGCCAATTTCATTTTTTCATCTTCTCCTAAAACATATCCTGTCGTTTTAGAAAACCAATCAGAAAAATAATAAAATCCAAACAATAATAACACCAACACTACAAAAGTAATCGTCGTTTTTGTAATTTGATCCATATAATCGATAAGTTCAATCAGTATAAAAAGATTACATAAGTTTTATAAATCCTTTTAATCTTAACAAATTATGTTTGGAATAATTTTGGGCGCAGTTTTAGCGTTTATCGTGATTATGTTCATTTATTATTATAATAGATTAGTTACTCTAAGCAATGAAATAGACAATTCTCTCTCACAAATTGATGTTCAACTTAAAAAAAGAGCAGATTTAGTTCCAAATTTATTAGCTTCAGTAAAAGGATATATGACACACGAAAAAGGAGTTATTACCGAAGTAACAAACGCACGAAAAGCACTTCTTGGAGCAAAGACAATTGAAAGCAAAGTTAAAGCAGGAAATGAATTGGGAAACGCTCTAAAATCAATATTCGCGTTATCTGAAAATTATCCTGATTTGAAAGCAAACACAAACTTCTTACATTTACAACAAGAATTGTCTGCAATCGAAGACAAAGTTGCTTATTCTCGTCAATTTTACAACGATTCAACATTAAGTTACAACAACGCATGCACAACTTTCCCTGGGACATTATTTGCTAGTTTATACAACAGACATCAAAAAGAATTTTTAAAAATCGCACCAGCAGAACGAAACGTTCCAAAAGTTAGTTTTTAAATAGTCTGAATAAATAAAGAGATTATGCAAAAAAGTTTAAATTTTTCATTATTGTTAATTTGTATAATTTTATCTTTGTCTTTAGTAATCGCTGCGGGTTCTTCATCAGGCGGTTCAAGTTCATCTAATTCACCCCCAAGAGCTAATAATTCTCAAGGCACAAATTATTCCGGAGCAACAAAAACAACTTGTGAAACTGCAAGCACGCCCAAAGAACGAGTTTTATGCCGTTTTAAAAATAAAGTTATTGCACAAAATGAGAAATATTCAGTTGTCGAAGAAGCTTGTCGAGGACATAATCGCACAGAAGAATGCAAACAACTTTACACTCGTTCAGCATCATGTTACAAAGAATCAAATGCTATTTCAAAAAAACGATGTTTACTTAACAAATCTGGAATAAATTTAAATCAAGGAGGAACTTTCAGAGCATCGCCAAATGATGTAAAAAGAAATTATGTAGTTTTATTATTATATGATTTACAAGAAAGAATTGAAAACTTAGAAGAAAAAGGTTCTATCTCTTCAGAAGAAGGGGCAAGTTTAGTAACGAAAATAATTGAAATCAAAAAATTAATTTTAGAAAACGCACCTCGTTCAAACATCGTGCCGAAAATTCAAGAATTTAAACAAGAATATAGAAAAATAATTCAGGAAGAAACCCAATGAAATTAATTATTTGGATTATTATTGCGGTAATTATTATTGGGAGCATATTTTTATTTTTGTCTTCGAATAACGATGAAATCGATAAGTCTCGCGAAGAAATTAATGAGCGAGTCGATTCTCTTTCTGAAAATGGAAGAGTAATTGATTCAGATACAAATGTTTTAGCAGAATTAGATGATGCATTAAATACCTTAGACTAATCTCCAAAGTTTTATATAACTAATTAAGTTTATTATTCTATGTCAGAAAGAGTATCTTTTCACGACGAAATAAGAAATAACAAATTAAAATCTTTAGCTCTTGCATCAATAATGATTTTAATTTTAGTAGGATTAGGTTACGTAATTTCTCAATTTTATGAGCCGTCATTATTTTTTACATTTATGATTTTTGCGATTATAATTTCCATTGGATATACTTTAATTAGTTATTATAACGCCGATAAAATTGCTCTCGCATCTGTCAAAGCATCGTTAGCTTCTTCGACACAACACAGGCAACTTATTTCTTCTGTTGAAAATATGGCTCTTGCGTCGGGACTTCCAATTCCTAAAATATATGTGATGCCTTCTTCTCAAATAAACGCTTTTGCTTCAGGGAGAGACCCCAAACACGCAGTTATTTGCGTCACAGAAGGAACATTAGCTAAATTAAACAAACAAGAATTAGAGGGAGTTATCGCACACGAAATGTCGCACATCGCAAATTACGATATTAGATTTATGACTTTTACAGCAGTTGTAATCGGAATGATTTCAATAGCTTCAGAATTATTTTTAAGAAGTTTATGGTTTTCCTCAAATGATAGAGATAAAAAAGGTAACGGTATTTTTATGTTAATCGGAATAGTTTTAGCGATTTTAGCGCCGTTATTAGCGACGTTAGTTTCATTCGCAATTTCAAGAAAAAGAGAATTCGCAGCAGATGCAAGTGGTGCAAAATTTACACGTCATCCAGCAGGTTTAGCATCAGCATTAAAAAAAATAAAACACGAACATCCTTCGCTTAATGACAAACATAATTTCCCAAAAGCAGTTGCACCTTTATTTATCAGCGACCCTTTCAAAAAGAAATTCACAAATCTCTTTTCTACACATCCAAATATCGACGACAGAATTTCAAAATTGGAAAGAATGTAATTCAAAGTTCTTTTAACCAGTATTCGAAAAATACCACAAACTATATAAACAAAACAACCCTAAACACAATATGAGTAAACAAATAAGTTGTCTAAAACAGATTACTTACACTATTACTTCTAAGTTTAACACTTATTAGTGTTGCTTTTTCTATACCCCTATCACCAAATGAGCGACACTATTAACCTTCCAACAAATGAAATTATAAGAAAATATATAGATAGACAATCTTGTATCGTTGCAATAAGGCGTGCAGAATTTCCCCCAGTTTTCAAAGCAGAAGTTGAAAGATTTATAGGACGAAATACTTTGAAAGACTGCGGTAGAGTTCCTCCAAATTGTCTCAAAGCGTTCATGGTTAAAACAGCACAAAAAATGGGAAGGAGTAATTTGATTCCTTATGCTAAAAAATTATTCAAATCTAAAATAGGATACGAAGGATATTATTTAGATGCTGGTAATTTGTGTAGAACTAATTGAATTAACAATCTCTGAAAGAGTTCCCAAATCTTTAATTAAATAATCTGGCTTTTTTTTAAGAATATCTTTTTTGGAAGACCAAGAAAATTTATTTGAAACTATCACGCTAATACATCCAACATTACGCGCAACATCTACATCAACATCTTTGTCTCCAACATATATAATTTCATCAGATGACACAGAATATGTTTTTCCTAACTTTTGAATTGCATCAACTTTATCCTTGAAATGATTTGCTCCTAAAACTTTATCAAAAAAATTAGCTCTCCAAAAATGGAGAGTTTTTTCAACAAATTCAGTATTATTATTTGAAACTATCACTTTTTTAGTTCGGATATCTTTAATTGTATAAAAATTTTTACAGGATTTAATATTTCTATATTCGGCAATAAAATCTTCTTCTATTGACTGCCCTACACTTTTTACAAAATCATTTCTTATTCCAGCCAGGGAAATATAATCTTGTAATGGAGCATTTCCAAAAACATTCAATAAATGTTCAGTTAAAGAGATATTAAATTTAGCAAGGTGTTTTTTAACGATTTTAATCAATAGACTTCTTGTATCTGCAAGAGTTCCATCAAAATCAAAAACAATTAATTTCACGCCAGGATTTTCGCGAGAAGAAAATAATCTACTAAAAAAAGAAGCCATATTATTTATTACGTTTATTAAATTCGCTAATAAAATTAGCTTTTGAATTTCTATCCACAACACGAGTTATTTCCCATAATCCTGTTGAGCCAGATTGTTCAGTTTTTATTGTGTTCATAACTTTTCTTCTTACAGAATCAGACAAAAGCAGTTTCATAACAGCACTTTGAGAAATTCTTTTACATGAACTTATTAAATTACCCGTAGAAGTAAATTGGAATTTTCCTTTTTCAGTTTCACTAATAATCTCTCCATCATTTATTCCTATTCCAAAAGAAATTTTGTCATTATGCAAGCGATTATGCTCGGAGAATAACGCTTCCATTCTTCTCGCAGTATTTACCGCTAAAATTTCATTATCTTTGGTTTTTGTTAATCGTGGAGAAAATAAAACTATTTTAGATTCTCCGTCAACATATATTTTTGCCCCAGTTTCTTGTGCAATAGACAATGCCGAATTAATTGTCTGCATAACATAAGGCGAATTATTAGACACAGCTTTAACAGCAATAGCTACGGCTCTCTCGCGAATTCCTTCATGCGTTCCAATAAAAGGATTTGCTCCAGGCACGTAAGACATGGAAGGTTTAATATCTTCTTTTTTATTTATTACTGGAACATTATTATTAGATTTAGTAGCAGTATAATTTTTATTCAATGAAACAGAATTTTGTTTTAAAGAAGAATAGGGATTTAGAGATTTAACATTTACTGGCTCAATAGGTTTATTCTCAATTTTAGAAATTGATTCATTATCATTTTCAGGTAATTTAACCCTCCAAGAGCCGAGGTTTTTAGAATTAGAAGTTGTTGAACTTGGTGTTGGAGGTTTATTTTGTAAATGTGCTTTAATTCTAACCAACACAATAATTACTACGAAAAGAATTGCAACAAGCCACCAAATTAAAGGATTAGAAACAGTGCTCAAAACATCTTCTTTAAAATCGGTAATTTTAATAGCGTTGCCTGTTAAAAATGTATTTCCTAAAGGTTTTGTTTCTCCTTCGTCAAGAATAGATATTGAATAAGTTCCTTCTGGTGCACGAATTTTGAATTTTTCAGTTTCTCCGACGGCAATTTTTAATTGCTTAATTTCAACATGCGAACCAATTGTTATTTCCAAAGGCCCCTCATATAACGCGTTACCAATATTTGTAACAATTAAAGTATCGTTTATAAGACTAGTCTGAATTTTTGGAACTTCTGCAAGATAAAATAATTTTCTTTTCGTGACTTCTCCGAGATTAACTTCAAGAGTCCAATAACCAGGAGTATTATTTAGAGAAAACGGAATTTTTTGTGTCTCTCCTTGTTTTATCACTTTTTTTATAAAAGGTAAACCATTTGGTTCTGAAACTAAAATGCTCACTTGTCCGGGCATCGGGTCTCCAGCTTGGTCACGCGCATCAATAATAAAAACAAATTCTTCAGTGGGATTAATATTTTCACGTTTAGCAATTATTTCAATACTCTTCAAAATTTGAAAAACTTTTAAAGTATAATCTTGAACTCCGTTATTCATATCTTTTCCAACATAATCAGAGTCATGAACTTTTAAAGAAAGATTATGTTTTCCAGATTTAGCATCTAAAGGTAAAGGTATGCTCAAATTTAAAATTCCGTTTTGAATTGTTCCAGATTTATATAAATTTAAAGTCGGAATAAAAAGTTCAACATATCCGTTAAAAGGAAGTTCACTTTCTTTGAAAGCAGTTCCGGAAACAGAAATTAACGCGCCAGGTTTAAGCTCATCAAAAGCAAGTTCAGTATCTAGTTCAACTAAATTAGATAATCTATATGAACTACTTGAAACAATTTCTCCGTTAAAATTCGTTTTCACTAAACAATTTCCCGTATAATTTCTAATTCGATTATCTGTCAATTCCGTCGTAATTTCAAAATGTTTTTCAACATTCGCATTCAAATTAATGAACTGATTAAATATTGGAATTGTCGCGTTTAATCCACAAGATAATTCAGCAGTATAATGTCCGCTCAAAGAAGAGGGATAAACTAAATTTGTTTTAATGGATAAAATTTCTCCCTGATTATAAACTTCTTTTAATGGCTCAATAAAAATTCCAGCACTCGCAAAACTGATTACAAAAATCATTGCTGAAAGCACAAAAACAATCACCTTATTTCTCATAACAAAAGCAGGTTTGAGTTATATATAAATCTTTTTTCAAGAAGATTTGCGCATATTAACAGAGGTTAACTTTGTGTAAATCTTGTTCATTTAAGCCTACGAGATTTATACAGACTACTTATCAAAGTAGGCTTGTGTAAATCTTGTTCATTTAAGCCTACGAGATTTATACAGACTACTTATCAAAGTAGGCTTGTGTAAATCTTTCTCATAGAAAAGATTTATGCATGTTGCTCAAAAGCAACTTTGTGTAAATCTTGTCGCAATACTCTGAATAGTCCGACTATTTTTTTTCAATAAATAAAATTTCTTTCGGCACTAAACCAGCACGTTCAAGACTAGAATCGCTTTCTTTAATTCTCGTTTCTTTTCCAAACTGATGAGCAAAATATAACTTGCCTTTTTCTTCTCCTAAAAATAAACCTACGTGAGTGTATCCTGATTTTTTTGCTCCAGCGTGAAAATTATAATTACTCTTAGGATTATAAAATCCTACAAGCATTCCCTGACGCAATGTTCCGTTTTTAGATAAAATTTTTAAATCGTCGTAAGATTTCACTTTTAATTCATCCACATTTTCTAAATCTCTTAATTTCCAAGCATCTCCCGCAGGATAATCAATATCAAAAAGGTCATTCGCAGCCAGCCTAACATATCTAGAACATAAACTTGAAGGTAAAATATTTGAGTCATAAATCGGACCATTAGGAACAGATTCCAACACGTTAGAACGCATAATTAAATTTCGACGATTAGTATTTTTAACAATGGTTTCATTTTGCTCGCCTAAATAGTTATTTCCTACAAGCGTAGCTAATCCAACAGCTCCAGCTAAAAGAACAAGTTTTATTAATTTATTAACCATATTTTTTAAGAAAATTTTAGGTATTTAAACCTGTTGTAGATTTCAATTCAAAAATCACGCTCCTAAGATTATACTTTATCCCTTAAAATATAACTTAAGTTTTCATATATTTTTCGTGTCTTCCACGAAGATGATAAATCATATCCCCTAAAAGAGAATGTTCTCCGTGAAGAGTTTTAAGCAATCTGTCAACTTCAGCATCTTTTTCTTCCTTTATTTTTTTAACTTTATCCCATCCAACTAAACTTACCAAAGTATTTTTACTTACATCTTGATTTACAGGTTTTCCAGTTTCTTGAATTGAAGCACGTGAGTCAATTGCGTCATCAATAATTTGATAAGACACTCCAGCCGTAATTCCCATTCTTTCAAGAGCAAGAATATCTTCTGGGCACGCACCACCAATAATTCCACCAGACGCAAGAGCGTCCCCAATTAACGCGCCAGATTTTCCTTCATACATATGAATAATTCTTTCAACATTATCTAAACTTTGTTGAGTAATATCTCGTTCTTGTCCATAAACCATTGCTTTTCCAGTGCGATAACACAAACGGGCAATTTCAATTCTTTGTTGATTAGTTAAATCATTTCTTTCAATGATATTTTCTTCTGCAACTTCTCGTAAAAGCATATGTGCAAGATGCGCGACAGATTCTCCAAATAATTTATGACAGGCAGGTTTTCCTCTTCGCGTGTCAGAATTATCCATCATATCATCTTCAATCAAACTTGAGACGTGAACGCATTCAATCGCTGCAGCAATAGGCATCGCGCGTTCAATTCCGACAGAATAACCTCGAGCAGTTGCAAGAAGCAAAACAGGTCTGTGCAAATTACTAAAATCGTTCAAAGTCATATATCGTGCCGCTTCTAAAGTCTTAGAATCTTGTTGAGATAAGTCGGCAAGAGCAGTGTTAAGATAATTTCTAATTGCACCCTTTGTAATCTCAAGGTTCATATTTAAACGAGCAAAAAGAGAGTTCTTAAACTTTATCTTTTTTCAAATTTACTAATACCATCAAATTCTTTCATACGTTTAGTAGAATTTGTTGCACCGTTGCAAATTAGGATTTTTTGAGAATATTATACTATCAATGATTTACAACGAAGATTTATAAAACATTCAGTCATTTAAACAATATGAAAATCTTGACATTACATTGTGACTACATACGCTTTAAAGCAGTAAAAAAAGCATTCAAAGATGCTCCTGAAATTTCAGAAAAAGAAAAAGAGCAACACGAAGTAAAAGAGTGCTTAGTCGTTCTAACTTCAATAGAACAAGGCGACTCTTCAGAAACAATCAAGCAGTTAGTTGAAGCAGTAGAAAAAACAGCAAAGGAAGTCAAAACAGAAAATATTGTTCTTTATCCTTATGCCCATTTATCTTCAAATTTAGCAAAACCTTCTTTAGCTTTAGAACTTTTAAAAGAAGCAGAAGTTAAATTAAATAAAAATTTCAAACACGTTTATCGAGCACCATTTGGTTATTACAAAACATTTGAATTAAAATGCAAAGGACATCCGCTTTCAGAATTAAGTAAAGAATTTAAAAATGCAAACTCAATTTCAACAACAGGAAAATTAGTTGAAGAAAAATATGACATTTCAAAGCTATTGAGAGAAATTAACAAAACAAAATTAGACACTTCAAAATTAAAAGAAAATGACCACAGAATCCTCGCACATAAATTAGACTTATTCAGTTTTAATGAAGTTGCTCCAGGAATGATTTTTTGGCATGACAACGGACTTTACATCTATAATAAATTGACTGAAATGAAACGCAATTTATTGAAAAAATACAATTATTTAGAAATCTCAACACCTCAAATTTTCGATTCAAAATTATTTAAAGTTTCAGGACATTGGGAACATTATAAAGAAAATATGTTTTTGACAGATTATGAAAAAAGACAATTCGGAGTAAAACCTATGAATTGTCCTGGAGCGATGTTAGTTTTCAAAGCAAATAAACATTCATATCGAGAAATGCCTATGCGTTTAGCAGAATTTGGAATAGTTCATCGTCAAGAATTATCTGGAGTAATCAACGGTGCATTCAGAGTAACCAGATTCACACAAGATGATTCACATATATTCTGTATGCCTCAACAGATTGGACAAGAAATAACGACTTTGTTGAGCATGGTGAACTATATTTACAAAGAATTATTTGGATTTGAATATCGCTTAGAACTTTCAACTCGCCCAGAAAAATTCATGGGAGAAATAAAAGATTGGGATTTCGCAGAAAGCGAGTTAGAGTCTGTATTAAAGAAGATGAAAATGCCTTTCAAAATAAACAAAGGCGACGGAGCTTTCTATGGTCCTAAAATTGATATTCATATAAAAGATTCACTAGGAAGAAGCTGGCAATGTGCAACAATTCAATTAGATATGCAAATACCAAAACGATTTGAAGTAAGTTATATCGGAGAAGACAGCAAAGAACACACGCCAATAGTAATTCATTGTGCAGTCATGGGTTCAATAGAACGTTTCATAGGAGTTCTTTTAGAACACACAAACGGCAACTTACCATTATGGCTCTCACCTCGTCAAGTCAGAGTTGTTTCTTTCACAGACAGAAATGCAAAAGCGTGTGAAAAATTTGTAAAAGAATTAAGAGAAGAATTTCCAAATCTTCGTATAGATATTGATTTGAGTTCTGAAACAGTCCAATCAAAAATAAGAGACGCAGAAATGTTGAAGATAAATTATATTATAGTAATTGGAGATAAAGAAGAAGAAAACAAAACAATTGCAGTCAGACCAAGAGGCGGAAAACCTCAATTCGGTATAAAAGTCAAAGATTTCACAGAAAAATTAAAAAAAGAATTAGAAATTTAAGTTAATCTAAATATTTATATATCATTCAATCAATATCCAATAATAAAAAAGATGAAGATACAACCTTATGTTCAGAAACTCGAGAATTCAGTAGCCTACAAGAAATTTCGCAAAGATTATTCCGATGCATTTTTAATCGCAGGATTTTTCGTTCTTGATTATGAGTCAGGTGCAAATATTCATCAAATAGATTATTACATTCCTTCAAAGAAAAAAGTCGCTGCGTTCAATTTAGACGGAGAAGTTGTAGTTAATTTGTTAGATATGATGAATAAAGAAAAAGTTCCAGAAAAATTAGACATTAAAACAAAAATAGATTTAGATGCATTAAAAGGAATTTTAGAAGATGAAATGAAAAATAGAAATATCACCGAAAATATAAAAAAATGTGTTGCAGTAATTCAAACAGTTCAAGAAAAAAAATTATGGGTTCTTAGTTGCGTTCTTTCAGGAATGGAAATTTTAAAAGCTCACATAGAAGACGAGTCTCGCACCGTTCTCAAAATGGAAAAAGCTTCAGTTATGGACTACATAAAAAAAATTCCTGGAAAAACTCAGCAGAATAATCAAATTAAAATGAGCAAAGAAGACATTGCAAAACAAATTGAGCAATTAGATAAATTGAAAGAACAATTACAAAAAGAAGAAGCTAATTTAGAAAAAGCAGATAATCAGTCTAAAAAATAATTATTTAATTTCTGGATTTAATATCTATATGCTCTGCATCGACTAGAAATTCTTGAATTAAAAACAATAAGATTTGCTTAAAGTTGCAAATCTTGTGTGCTCAAAGTTTTCCACAGATAAACTTTGACATTTCCGAATATGTATAACTGATGAATATAAATCACAATAGGGAGAAGTTATACAGATAGATAAATGTTGATACATTTATCTATACCGTAGGGCTCTGCCCTGGTTCGGTAGGAAATTTTAGAGAATTTCTTTATTTAGATTTATCCCAAAGTTGTTTTGTGTATCCTTGTTGTTCTGAATTGATATAATTAAATCCTAACTTTTCACGAACAGCAATTACTTTTTTACGAGCAGAAACTGTGGATTTTGGAGGACATAGAACTTCAATTTCTAAAAACCACCCAAGACTTTTAACTTTATTCAATTCTATATGGACTCCGTTTTTCGTGCGATATAATTCTGTAATTTTTTCTTTGTGCAACCATTTTCTAAATCCGAAATCTTTTATCAAATCAAAAAAACCTTGCGTGTCTGAAATTTTAAATTGCACTTCGGTTTTTGCATAAACTCCATCAACATAATTATGTCTTTTTTTGAAATTCACTTCTTTAATTTTTCCCTTATCTCTAACACGCAAACTTTTTTCAGGATAATTAAAATATTCTAAAGAATAATAATCATCTTTTTTCAATTCATTTCCAATAAACTTTGCTATTTTTTTTATGCGCTCACGTACTTCAGCAACATCTTTTTCCAAAATCGGAATTTTCGTTTCAACTTCTATCCAGCTCATCAGTAATTAGTCTCTATTTTTTGATAATATAACTTAAGAAATTATCTTAATAAACTTTATGTGTTCTGAAATATTGTGCAAGGC
>SICU01000009.1 GCA_009694755.1 Candidatus Pacearchaeota archaeon | reverse complement strand
GTTAAGTTCGTTCCAGAAGCAAGCGCAACAATTTTAACATTGTCTCCAGCAGCAGCAAGAACAAACCAAGCAAGCAAAGCAAGAACAACTACAAAAGATAAAATAATCTTCACAGAAATTTTGTCAGCAACCATCTTTTTATAATATTCGGATAACTATTTAATATATAACTCTTTTTAATTCGTAAAATTAAAAAAAAATGATAAAATAATTGAAATTGTCGACTTAAAAAAGAATTTCTGACAAATTAAAATACTTGAAATATTAAAACAAGATAAAAAAATATCACTTAAAATTCGCACGAATCGGTTTAATAATTTCTTCTAATTTTTCAATCGTAGCATTTTTCAAATCCAAGGGATGCAATTTTCCATTTTGATAATCTTTTTCCATCTCCTCATAATTTGAATATTTTTTATTGCCTCCAAATTTTGCAGGACGAGTTATTTCTACAAGTTTACAAACAGGAAAAACTATCAACTTATTTATTTGTAAAATTGGATTATCTTTTATTTCCTTTTCCGGACAATAAGCTTCTTGAATTGTTTTTTTTATAACTTCATAACTATCCGTTACTGCAATTCCACTTCCAGGGATAGATTTAGACATCTTTTTACCAGGCCCGTTTAAAGAAGTAATCAGGGGCGTATGAATTGCGATAAATTTATGATCTATTTTTTTAATAATTTCTTTACCAATCATATGAACTTTGCGTTGTTCCAAACCTCCGAGAGCAATATCAATTTTCAAATGTTTAATATCGACTACTTGCATTAAAGGATACCACAATTGCGAAATAGTTGCATTTTCTACATCACGCGCTATTTCTTGCATACTTCTCAATCCTCGATTAATAGTTATTTCTTGAGCTAAAGACATCACATCAAATTGATATTCTTTAGTAAATTGAAAGTCACTTCCAAAAACGACATCGAAATTTTTGTCTATCGCCTTTAAAGTTTTTTTCCAAGAATCCGCTTCTTTCGCAATATCTGTAAAATCTCCTTTCCGATTTAACATCGCATGAACATCTGCAAGTAAAATTTTTACTCTACATCCTGCCTTCGCACAATCTTTAAGTTTCAAAATCGTCACAAAATGCCCTAAATGCATTGGCCCAGAAGGTTCATACCCACAATAAATAATCGGTGCTTTTTTTCCAAATGCGTTTTTCAATTCTTCTAAAGTAACTATCTCTTCAGTATTTCTCTTGATAAGCTCAATTTTTTCAGTAATGTCCATAATTTTCTCTACCGAAAGGTTAATTTAAAGATTTGTCTTATCGATTTATGCGTAAAATCGCAATAATTATTGCAATAGTTGGAATCGGAACGTTATTAATTTTATTATTTCGCAACCCTCTCGAAATAACTTCTTTGCAAAATATTAGTATTGGAACTCTCGTTTCATTTGAAGGAATCGTTTCAACAGAAAAAACTATGTCATTCGGGAAAAATTTAATAATTGACGAAATTCCAACTTTTTGCGAATGTAAAAAAAGTTATTTAGAGAAAAAAGTTTCAGTTATAGGAATAGTTGAAAATTATTATTCTTTAAGAGTTAGAGTTTTAGAAATTAAAATAATCGCCAAGATAAAATAAAAATTCGGCCAACTAAAATTAAAAATTAAACAATTTCGCCGCCAAAAAAGAAATCGGCGTGGTTCGGCGCTTCGCGCCTCACACTTATTGAGACAAAGTTATCTAGAATTGCACAATTAAAAATTCGTCAAAGTAGATAGTGCTACATAAAAAAGCTTATAATGTTCACAAACCTATCTTTATTTTGATGGATAATTTAGAATCAAGAATTAAAGAATTGTTTCAGTCTGCTTCTCGTGTTTTTATTAATCCCTCTGAAGATGCAAGTATTCCTCGCGGAATTTACATCACAGGAAATTCATCAGTTAATGAATTAATCGAACATTTGAAAAATAATTCTAATTTTAACAATGTGCAAATTGTAACAACTCCCCCACCAGAAAAAGAAATAAGTTTGTGGTATGTAATTGAAACAGACTATTTATTTACTAAATAAAAAACGGTAACTAAAATTTAGTTATTTTAAAAATCAAAATTTCCAACCAGTCCGTATAAAATAAACTAAATAGAAAAATTAATTATCTGATAAATTTTTTCTGCTTTCTTACCAATTAATTTTTCCAAATCTTCAAGAGAAGCATTAACGATGTTTTTCAAATTCCCAAATTTAGAAATTAACTTTTTTGCAGTCGTAGGCCCAATATTTGGAAAGCCCTCTAAAATAAACTGAACTTGTTCTTCATCTGTCAATGCAATCTTAGAAGCTCTTATAGGCATTTCAGATTTTGTTTTTTTATTCGCTAAAACTGAAATATATTTAGCAGTGTCATTTTCATTTTTAGTAAAGATTATAGGAATTTGAAAATCATTCAAAATTGAAAGAATCATTCCTCTAAACGCATTTTCGTGTATTTGCCCAGAATAAACATCTTCCGAATCAATTCCTTCGATTATTAAAATATTTTGAGGATATTGTTTAATTTCTCTCAACTGCTCAAAAATTCGTTTGTTAATTATTGAAGATTTAAAATCGGAAATAGTTTTTCTTTCGATAGCAATATTATTTATCAAATAATCTGCAACGGGAAGTTGTTGAAATTCTAAGTTAAATCCGAGTTTTTTTAATTCTGTAGGCACTGAAGACTTTGATTCCCGATTATCTACAATTATAGTTATTTTATCGTCTTCAACTTTTCTTTTTGAAAAAATATCTAAAAAAGTCAAGTAAATTCTTCCAGAGTTTTTGTTTTATTTTGCAAATCTTTTTTAACAGATTCAATAGTTTTATGCATTTTTTTCTCACGAGCAATAGCAGCATAATGATGCGCTTCATCTCTCGTATTTTTCGTTATCAAAATAGCTAATTTTCCAGGCATAAGACGTGCAGTTCTTCCTGCCCGTTGAATTCTGCGAATTTCAGAAGGAATAGGCTCATAAAAATAAACTGCATTAACTTCTGGAATATCTAAACCTTCTTCGCCAATAGAAGTCGCACACAAAACATTAATTTCTCCAGACTTAAATTTTTCAATAACTTCTTTTTGTTCTTTTTGAGAAAGCCCTGTGCTAATTCCTGCTTGTTTCTTTTTTGCCTGTCCAATAAAAATACTCGCTTTAATATTTTTATTTTCATTTAATCTTTTAGCAATAGTGCTCGCAGTTTCTCTAAATTGCGAGAAAATCATAATTTTAGACTTGAGATTATTTTTAAATTCTGTTTCAATCAGCGTATTTAATTCTGCTATTTTAGGATGTTCTATTCCTTGCTCCAAAAGAGTGTTTACGGAAAGTAACGCAGCTTTAAATTCAGGAGAATTCACTAAAGTTTGAACACCTTTACTTTTTTTATCGATTGCTTGTTGCTGAAGATTTCCAAGATAATCTCTTAACCCTGAAAGCGTTTGCGTTTCCAATAATTCTTGCGCGTGTGATATTTTTATCGCCTGCGCGCAAAGAGACATCCCAATCATAGCATTAAAATTCCCAGGAGAAACTTGTTTCACTAAACTATTTTGCAATTTGAGAAGAGTGATTTTATTCGCAGGCCCGAAAAGAAGATGTCTACTTTTCAATTGTTCGACTTTCGAATCTACAATTCGTTTAAGTAAAACTTGTATTTCAATAAATTCTTGTGGAAAAGGAACTTCGTGTTTTTCAAATTCTCGTTCCTGTAAATACTGTTTCACATCGGGAGAATCGCGATTTCTAATTTCTACTTCGTCAACTGCAAGATGTTTGCATATTTGCTGAACTTTTTCCTTATCATAACCAGGAGAAGCAGTCAGTCCAAGAATTCTTTGATTTTCAGATTGTTCCTTATATTTTTTAGCAACAAAAGTATAATCATAATTTTTCAAACATCTATGGGCTTCATCAATTACTAATAAAACAACTTCTTGTAGATTATATAATCCTGATTTAACGTCATTTGCAATACATTGAGGAGTCGAAAAAATTATTTCAGCAGTTCTCCAAATATTTTTTCTTTTATTTGAAGGAACTTCTCCAGTAAACAATTGCATATCTGCGAATAATTCGGGAAGTTGTTTTTTAAAAGATTCGAGATGTTGTTCTACCAAAGGACGAGTTGGTGCGAGCATTAAAACTTTTTTTGTAGGAAATTTTTTCAATCTGTCAATAGAAAGCATTATCGCAATAAGAGTTTTACCAAGTCCAGTCGGCAAAATTACCAAAGTATTTTTTTCTTTAGCAATATTAACTATTGAAGTTTGATAATCTCGAGGATTCAAATTTAATAACATCTGAGAATTAAACTAAAATCATAGCATAAATCGTACAAATAAGAGTTATTATTGCAAGAACTGACCACAAAATTTTAGAGCCGAAATAAATTTGAGTCCCATCAAGTTTAGAGAAAGGAAGCATATTCCAAAACGCATAAAATATCGCAATATTACCCAAACCACTTACTTGAGGAATTAAATAAGCTATGAAAGCAACTAATAAAACTAAAATTATTCCGCCAGCACCAACCCAAGCATTATGATATTCAGTCATTTCAGTAAAACTAAACGGTCCAAATCGTCTCGCTGCTCGGCGTTTCAAAGCTTTAGTTTCATAAGTCAAAAGAGTCATTAAATTTACTGTGCCTAAAGAAATTACAGTTACAAACAAAGGAAAAATTATTCCGACGGGAACATCTCGTTTTAAATGTGCACCAACAGGCAGACCATATCGTTGCATTTTCCAAACTTCATGTTCTACATCTGCATCAAGTTTTGAAGCAATTATTTTTTTACCAAGAATATTCGCACCAATAACTATTGTGGAAAATCCGATAATTCTCACGACATTATATAAATCCAAAGAAAGCATATCTTTCACACCTACAACTATTCCCAAAACAATTATTGCAATAATTATTTGAATTATCTCACTTTCTTTCATTTTATTTCTCTCCCTCGATAAAATGAAAGCTCGGATACATCAGTAGACGTTGATTTCATTTTATTTCTCTCCCTCGATAAAATGAAAGCTCGGATACATCAGTAGACGTTGATTTCATTTTATTGAATTCCACCATTACAAAATGAAGTCTTATCTACATCAATTAATCTTGTTTTCATACATCTCAAATTATACTATTTTATATAAAGTTTATTGTATCAGACAAACTCATTCAAAAAACGAAAATTCATAGAGATTTTACAAATTAATTCGCTAAAAAATAAAAACCTCAACATAACCCAAGAGAAAATAAAAATTCCAATCACCACAATCATTAAAATTAGTAAATTCAATTAACATAAATAGAATACTTCTAAAAAATTAGAAAATAGATACAATATAATATACGCTTTGTATAATCGCAAAGTATAAATACGCATAGTATTATTTCTCAACATGTTAAAAATAAAAAGAATTGGTGAAGTCTTAGGAAAACACGTTTATACTGCTGAAGGAGAATACTTCGGACAAGTTGAAGACGTTAATTTAATGGACAACAAAATAGACGGTTGGAAAATAAGAGTCAGTTCAGGTTTTATGAGTTCATTAAGTGGAGCTAAAGGTGTAATTATTCCTCAACAATTCGTTAAAGCAATTAGCGACGTTTTCGTAATCACTAAAGGCTCATTACCTTCTCGCGAAGACAATTTAAGTTTACCTTCAGGAAATTCTAACGCTAACTCAAACGGAAGTCCATCAAATGGAAATTCAATGATGATGAACGATTCATTCTAAGAGAAATTCTAAATTTCAAAAGAAACATTTAAATAGAAATAAAGTCTATTAAATCCATGGTTGATGTTTCTTTAAGAGATAAAATGCTTTCTTCGTTCATCGTAGGAGTCGGATTCTGGTTAATAAATATCTCTCATGGCTCTTATTTAGAATCAGTAACTGCCCTAATTTCAGGAATTGCATTTATCTTTTTATTAATTTATAGTTTCCAAGCAATTCGCAAAGGCGACAAAGTTGGATGGGCTTATTTTGCAACAGTTGTTTGGATGATTCTATCTTACCTACGATTGAATAGTCCTTATTTTTTATCTAAATTAAATTAATACTTCCTATTTGCGAATATTTAAATAATTGAAAAGATTTTATAACTCATGGTTGAAACAATTTTATCAAGTCCAATTATTACCGAAGCAATTTTACCGTTCGTTTTAATTTTTACAGTAGTCTATGCAATTTTACAAAAATCTGGAATTCTCGGAAAAGATAAACAGCAAATTGACGCATTAGTTGCTTTAGTCGTCGGATTAATAACAATTACTTTTGCAAACGCAGTAGGAATAATTAACGACCTTTTACCATTCTTAGCTGTTTCAATTGTTTTAATTTTAGTATTTTTAATTTTAGTCGCAATGGTTTCAACCGGAAAAGAAGGAATTGAATTACATCCAGGATTCAAATGGACTATTGCAATTTTAGCATTCATCGCCGTGTTCATCGCAGGACTCGTCGTTACAGGAGCTTGGACTTGGCTCGCAAACAAATTTGAAACATCTTCCGGCGCAAGTTGGGTCACAAATATAGTCTTCATAATCATTATTTTAGTAGCCTTTGTGATAGTTTTCTTAGGCGATAAAAAGAAAGATAAATAATTTTGAATAAACGAAACATATTTAAATAAAGTTAATATTTTCGTCATATGATTAACGCAGGAATGTTCTTACAAGGATTTTCATTATACGATTTATATGCTCAATGGGAAACATCTGGTATTTTTGACTTCTTACTTCCAGCACTATTAATCTTCGCAGTTATATTTGGCATTTTAACAACTACCAAAGTAATGGGAGAAAATAAAGGTGTTAGTGCTGTTGTTGCACTCACCTGTGCTTTAATGGCTATGCGTTTACAAATAGTCTCTGACTTTTTCGGATTACTTTTGCCAGGATTAGGCATTGGAATTGCAGTAATAGTAGTAGTTTTAATACTCGGAGGATTATTTATGAGTAAAGAAAATTCAGACAAATGGATGCCTATTTTCTTATGGGGTGGAATAGTAATCGGATTAATTATCACTATTTCTGTAATGAACAGCCTCGCGTGGTTTGGTTCAATTTGGTGGCAAACTAATTGGACATCTATTTTATGGGTAGTGATTATATTGGTAGCCTTAGCCCAGTTCTTTATAGACTCGACGCCAATGGAAAAGCTCAAGGGTAAGCTAGAACCTCTTCGTTAATAATATGGCTGCCGATATTTCTGCATTTGTTTATTTTTTACCAATTTTTGCATTCCTAATAGTTTTTGCAATTATGTTCGCAGTTTTAAATAAATTCAAATTAATTGGAGAGAATTTATTTTTTCAATTATTCTTTTCATTTATCATCGCAACTATTTTCGTTACAGCTTCTAGCGCTCGGCAAGTCGTTTTGAATGTAATTCCGTGGTTCGCAGTTTTAATCGTAGCAATGCTCTTATTATTATTTTTAGTTAGTTTCATAGGCAAAGCAGATATTATTGGAAAAGGATTTGGTTGGGTATTCGTCATTTTATTAATTATTATTTTCTTTATTGCTGGAGTAAAAGTGTTTGCATCAACTCTCGCACCTTATCTTCCTGGAGCAACCAATATTAAAGACGCAAATCCTACACTTCTTAGTTTGTTCAAATGGATTTATTCTCCACGAGTCGCAGGAGCATTTTTATTAGTTTTATCGGCAGTTTTTGTTAGTTGGATATTAACAAAAAAGAATAAATAAAAATTCGTTAGAAATATATTGAATTTTTGCTAAGACAACTTTTTCAACAAGTTGGTGAAAATAAAAAGTCCGCACCGAATTAAATAATATCACAAAACCCTTCGGGTTTTTGCTTGCGGTTTTGTGATTACCGTTGTAAATCTACACAATTGCAACTCCAATCTAAAGACTTTAAGATTTCACTCATAAATCTTGCTAGCCTTCAGAAACAGTAGTTTCTGAGGTTGGAGATTTACAACGAAGATTAAAATCTAATTTCAAAAAATAATTTATTTTTTAGAATGCGAACTCAAAACTTTCCCAATAGTTTTTTGAGTTTCAATTAATTCTTTCTTAATATCGTCAACGTTTGTAACATAATCGCCTACTTTTCTTAAAACAGAAACTTGTAAAGTATCAATAATTTTTTCAATTCTCTTTAAACGTTCTTCAATAGATTCAGTTCTTGCATCAATTTCAGTTTTAGAAGTAATAATTTTCTCCATTTTTTTTCGCATATCTGAAAGTTTTTCCGAAACTATTTGTTCAGATATTTCTGCGATTGTATCACTACTTAACGCAGCAGAAACATAATCTTGTTTCTGCGAAACATATGTTTGAGATAAGGGGGCAACATTTTGATCATACGAGGGATAATATTCTTGTTCTTCTGCAGGCGTTTGAGGAGTCTGCATAATAGACTGTTGCATTCCAGGGTTTTGAGTTTCAAAATTGGAAACAGGAGATTCTTGATTAGGAATTTCTGAATTTTGTCCACCAACTGCTTCTTGTATTTTACTTTGTGCAATCGCATCAGAAATATCGCGATATGAAAAACCTTGTTCTTGAAGTTTTGAAACAATCATCGAATCATCTAGTCCAGATTGTTGAAGTCCTCGAATATCTTCTAAAATGCCCATTATTTTTTCCCGTGAGATGTCATGAATAAATCAACTTGTCTTTGAATCATTAACACCTCCTCTTTTCTCGCAGTTTCAGCTAATTGGTCAGCAACTCTTTTAAGAAAATCTTGCATCTTCAAACTATCTGCACTAATTTTTAAATTCATTTTTTTTATTTCCTGAAGTTCTGAAAACATCGAATCTCTATCTTCAATCAAACTTTTTCCAACCAATAATAATCTATCTTTCAAAAGCCTTTGCTTCTCTTCTATATCTTTTAATCGTGTATTTACATCAACAAAATATTGCTCTTGAACAGACTGCGGATTTTGTTCCATACACTAATATTTCATTCCTCTTTATATGTTTTTTCTAAGCCATCAATCTATTTAAACTATGTTCATTTCAATTTTTTATGAACAATAAAAATTTCTCTTTGGGAAAAATTCTGTTATTATCCTTTATCGTAATCAGTTTTACAAGTTCAATTATTTTCTCTTTAGATAGTTTCACAGGATACGTAATCTCGGAAACAGTTAGCGAATCTAAAAATTTATATTCAGTGGGCTTGTTTTTATTCGGGCTTTTTGGGGCAATTTTTTATTTAACAAAATTAAGATAAATAAATCTCAACTTTTCTTAAAAATTTTTTTAGTTGCAGATAACTATTTAACGGCGCTGAATGTTTTTAATTTATGGTATTCTCATTGAAATCCCCATTATATTCTATTGAGCTTCAGCGCAAAGAAGGAGAAAATATTCTTTATGTAAATTATCTTGGTGCTCAATTTACTCCATCTATCGCCGAATCTGCAGAAGTTACAGCAAGAACAGTGGATTATTTAATTGAGAATCCAGAAGTTTCACGAATTATATTTGTCCAACAAAGAAATTATAATTATCCCTTTGAACAAGTCGCATTACTCACTGAAATTGCACAGCTCTATAATTTTTTAACAAAACAAGAAAGAATTTTATCTCCTGAAAAATTAAGTTTATTTGCAGGGATAGAATCTGCTTCTCGTGAAATTAGTTATTTAGTTAGTCTCTTAAAACAAGACCCTGTTTCGTGTTATCTTGAATTAATTAAACGCATATCTCTTTACAAACATAAATCTGTTAGTGCCATATCTCCAATAGATAATTATTTACGCACGCTTAATCGATTTAAAGAGTTACTTGAAAAAACGAAAATTATTTCTTCATTATCCGATACTATTGATTCTTATTCAATTGGAGACAGAACAATATATGACTCAATATTTCGGCCAAATGTCTTGCCTAATTTTACGTTTACACGTTTAGTTGCTCAATTACCTGAAAATGCAGAATTGATAGACCAATATGAAATATCTGTAGAATCTGAAAAAGTAGGAGTCACTATCCTTAATGTTCCAGGGGACTCAAAAGCAGTTTATCATATAATGCCACCAGAATATTCTCTAACTGAAGAACATCATTTATTATTAAATTTAGGAAAAAATGTTTTATTACAACATCAACCAAAATCAGAAGAATTTACAGATCCAGAAAAAGTGAGGTCTTTATTTTTTAATGTCGCAAGAGATTTAATTTCTGAATTATCTCAAACTAAACAAATTTCATTAAACTATAGAGAGTTAAATAATCTTGCAAAAATTCTAGTAAGACAAACAATTGGTTTTGGATTAATTGAAGTTTTATTATTTGACAAAAATTTACAAGATATTTTTTTAAACGCTCCAATTGCACAAAATCCGATTTTCATAAGACACGCTAAATATGGAGATTGTGTAACTAATATTCTTCCGTCTTACGAAGATGCAGATTCTTGGGCTGCGAAATTACGTTTACAATCAGGACGTCCACTCGATGAAGCAAATCCGATTTTAGATACCGATTTATTTTTTGGAAATATCCGCGCGCGTGTCGCCGCAATTCAGCGCCCTCTTTCGCCACATGGAGTCGCTTACGCCTTACGAAGACATCGAGAAGACCCTTGGACTCTTCCATTATTCATTAATAATAAAATGCTCAATTCATTTGCAGCAGGATTAATTAGCTTTCTTATAGACGGCAATCGCACACTTTTAATTGCGGGAACTCGTTCGAGTGGAAAAACTTCTCTTCTCGGAAGTGCTATGCTTGAAATTATTCCATCCGTAAGAGTTTTAGTAATCGAAGACACTCTTGAATTACCGGTAGACTCTTTACGTAAAATCGGTTACAACATTCAACGAATGAAAGTTCGCAGTGCATTGCTTGAAGCAACTACTGAAGTCGAAGCATCGGAAGGAATCCGCGCAAGTTTAAGATTAGGGGACTCTGCATTAATAGTCGGAGAAGTTAGAAGTTCGGAAGCAAAGGCACTTTATGAAGCAATGAGAGTCGGAGCATTAGCGAACGTAGTCGCAGGCACAATTCACGGAGCGTCACCTTACGGAGTTTTCGACAGAATAGTCAATGATTTAGGCGTCCAAATAACAAGTTTCAAAGCAACAGATATAATAATTGTCGCAAATCCCATAAGAACGCCAGACGGATTACATTACAAAAAAAGAGTAACTCAAGTAACTGAAGTTCGTAAGCACTGGACAAAGGACCCGAATGAAGAAAGAGGATTCGTAGATTTATTAAGATATAACGTCGAAAAAGACGAATTAGAACCAACTGAAGATTTAATTAACGGAGATTCCGAAGTTATCAAGGCAATTGCTGGAACAGTTAAAGGTTGGGCAGGAAATTGGGACGCAGTGTGGGATAATATTTTATTACGCGGACGCATTAAACAAGAAATTGTTGATGTTTCTAAAAAATTAAATATGCCTGAAATTATGGAATCTCAATTTAATGCAATTTCTAACGATATGTTTCATCGTATAAGTGAAAAAGTAACTAATGAATTTGGCTTGCCTCTTTCTGAAAAAGTTTTTCCAGAATGGAAAAATTGGTTAATGTCTAAATGTTTGAATAAAAAATTAATTTAATTCGCTATTAAAAATTTATTCAAAGCTTCCTGCTTCTCTTTTTCTTTTCCAAAAATACTTTGTATATCTTTTTGAACTATTTCTAAATTTTCAATTAAATATGGACTAACTTTATATGTGTGCGCCAAATCTAATGATTCTTGCATATACTTCATAATGCTCCCTTCTGAAATCGTGAAAATAATTTTTCCTCCACATGCGGTGCATTTTCCAACTAAGGGAGGACGTCTAAATTTTTCATTGCAAGCAACACATCTAAAAACTTGTTGTGAAAACTTTCTCAAATTTCCACGAATATCTCGAATAAAATGCCTCTCAATTGTAAGGCGCGCAACATCGCTCACATCAACTGCACGAATTTTCATACAAAGATCCATTTGCTCTTTAACTTTATCATGCATAGTTGGAAGAGTTTTATAACTTGAACAAACTGGTCCTTCATTTAAATCAGAAGTATCGTAAGAGAACCAAAGATTATCAAATTCATGTTCTCCTCCAAGACGATTCATGACTCGTTCAAGTTTAACTTCCGACGGAGATTTATGTTCTTCGCCAGCACGATACAAAGCCAACGGAATTTTAGAAGTAGTATCTAAATCAAAAATCATATCGTCGACTTCGCCAGCACGAATTCGTGTATTCAAAACTAAAGGTGCATCTTGTGTTCCCCCTCGGTGAGATGGAAGAAAATGTTTAGAAAAATTAATAAGCATATCTGCTAAGACCATAATTGCTGCTTCATCTCCATCGCAATCTCGTCTCATTGCTGCGTGCATGTAAGGAGACGCTAATAATGCTTGAACTTTTGAAAATCCAATAACTCTTCCAACTACTGCTGCACAATTATGTGGAGCAATACACCCAAGCAAAACTCCCGCAAGATCATCTTTAGTTTTGCAATTAAATAATTTCGGCAATTTATATAAATAATTTAATTCATCATCTATAAAATTACAAATATTCATTAAAACATCGTCTGCTTTTTCATCTGGAGTTTCAGGGCACGCAGGCAAAACCACATCATGAGGAAAAATTTCTAAAATTTGTTCAGGAGAAATCAATTCTTTATTATAAATATCATATTCATAACCTAAACTTTTCAATTTAGAAATACTCGTCCCAATTTCTTTAGGTTTAAAATGCGTTAAAGGCATTTCAGAAATGTCATACCTAATTGTTCCGTCTTTATTAACGTGCAAATTATATTTTGCTCTCAAAAGTCCCTTAGCTAAATTTTCACAACTATGATCTGCATTTAACGTTCCCCTAACTCCCTTTATCACGACAGGAAGATCATCAATACGTGCTCCAATTAATTTTTTTGCAGATTCAAAATATTGTTTCATATCAATTCGTCTAACAGAATGATTTCGCGATTTATCTGGATGTTCTAAACAAACACCATCATAATATTTATTACAAGTTTTACAATAATTTCTTTTTTTACAAGGGGAGTCACATTTTAAACAACGAGTATATGCGCTATCCAATCCACAAATTGAACAGAAAAAATTTGGAAAATCAGATTGAACGCTTCCTTTTTCAACAGCAGATTGAACGCTTCTCAAACGTCCGCCTTCTTCACTAACTGGAAAAAGAACATGTGGACTTCCAATTAATTTTCGCAACTTCGCCTTTTCAGGACGCCCCATTCTAGCTCCAATAAATGTTCCAGCTTTATCCCTTATAACATAAGGACAAAGTTTATTCAAAATTTGAAGAGGCGTCTCGCTTTCAATAATTTTTAAAGAAATTTCTTTAAACTTTTTTTCTAAATCTAAAAAATTCGAATCAATTCCAAGAGAAAAAAATAAAGATTTTGAGTTATCTGAAGACAAAATTATTTTTTCATTTAAAACTTTATGTTCACATCCAATCAATTCTAACGCGCGTTTTCCAATTGCAAATTTAAGTTTGTCATTTGAACTATAGGGTAAACTTAATTCTTCATTTTCAAAAGAGCCATAAGCAAACCAATCAATTAAACCAATAAAATCTTCATATTTAATTTGAGTCCAATAATAAATATAATTTGGATGTAATGACACTCCTAATTCTTTAGATATTTGAATCGCTTTTTCAAATGAAACATTTAATTCTGAAGTTCCTCCTTTTTCCAAAACTTCTTCAAGCCAATATTGTTCGACGTAACCAGGCGTTCCTAAAAGTTGGTTTCTATTCGAAAAATCTCCGTATGGAATAAGAATATCTCCCAAATATAAAATTTCAGAAACTTGGGGGGTTAATTTTTTTCCTTGTTCAAAACTAGAAACATAAATTACAGATTCATCTTTTAATTTTACTATCGGTCCAGAAATTGTATCGCAGGAAGCAGCAGTGCAACCTTTCGTAGGTTTTTCTATTTTTAATTGAGTTCCAACTGCAATAAAATTTTTACTAATCGCCATAGTTGCGGGATGAAATCCTAAAGTAGAATATCCTGTATTTCTACATCTACCATATCTTAAACGAAATGCTCCCGATCTTCCAGGATGAGCAAAAACAGGCCTTCCTGCAACAATATCTTGCATATAAGTTGCGCCTCCACCAGAAGATTTTACGCTCGATTTACCCTCTTTAATTTTTTTTTGTAAACTTACAAAATCAGCAAGCCAGTCCCAAGAACTTAATTTAAATCCCTTTGCACGCAAACCAATTATTCTTTTCAAAATTTTAGGAGCTTTTTGAGCAAGTCCTTCACAAGTTGTCAAACAAAAACCACTACGAATAAAATTAGTTTCTATTCTCGGTAAATCTTTATAATTGTAAACTTCTCTATCTTCGCTCGGATCTCCCGAAACTTGAACAGGTAAATTTTTTAATAAAAAATCCAATTCTTCTTCTGAAGGCAAATATTGTAAATTAGTAACTCGCTCATGATATTGATATGCTTCATGAACTCCTCGCTTTACTTCATCTTCAGTTGGATCATATCTTGCATATCCAAAAATTTCTCTAAGATGGTCAACAATAACTATTGAAAACGCTGCTTCAGTTCCCCCCGCAGAACGAATCGGGCCAGCATAAAACGGAACAAAATATTCTGCACCATCTTTAGTTTTATTCAACTTTAATTGGGTAAATCCTTCTATTGGAGAAGAAACAACTCCCAAAGTCATATACGCTATCGCCAAACGAACTCCAATTTCGATTCCTAAATGTTTAGTTTCAAAAACATAAAACTTTTCAAGAGCCACTTCCTCGGCAATAGTTAAAGCGACGGCTGGATCCAACGAGCCATATTGTTTTTCAAGAGAAAGTATTCTTTCAACGATTCCCTTGCCCTTTACTTCGGGATAAATTGCCGAAATCAAACCAACAACTTTTTCTGCGAGTGAATTTGCTTGTGGAACTTCAACAGATTTTTCAGGATCTAATCCTTTAGCTCGAGCTAAATTAGCAAAATCATAGTTATTTTGAACAGACTTTTGAATATTGTCGAAATATTCTAAGACGTTCATTTTATGCCTCTCAAATCATCACTAAAAAATAATTCATCTTTTCCATAATGTAAACTTTTCAAAATTCCCATTTTTTTAAACCCAAATTTTAAATGCATTTTCACCGATGATATATTAGAAACATTCGTGCTTGACAAGGCATATTTTTGCTTCAGAGGTGTTTCATTTTTACTAACCAAAATATATTTTTTCAATAATTCAAATGCAACTCTCTTTCTCTGATGTTTTTTAGCAACAACAATATCTTCTAAATAATTGGCATAATGAGAATAATCTCTTGTGTAAATAAAAACTCCCAAGACTTCATTACCTTCAAGAGCTATAAACCAATCTCTAGAAAGCCTTTTTGTTAATAATTCGTTTTTAGCTTTTTCAATTGAATCCCCATAAGCTTCTACCATAATCTTAGCAGTATTTTCTAAATATGGCTTATTTAGATTAATTATTTTCATACCTTCACACTCTCCTCTTCAGATTTATCTTCCTCTCCCTCAACAAGATTAAAATCTAAAATTTTCAATTCATGAGTTTTAACATTGAAAATTGGAACCTTGCAAGGATCAGGGATATTTCCAATTTTCTCTTCGAATTCAGTTTGCGCTTGCCAACAATTTCCAGTTAAAATTAAAATCCCATTATGCCTTTCAACATCAAGTCGATGAACTTCACCAATACAGATAATGTCTGGAATTTCAGAAATAACCATTGGATCTTTTTCAGCATTTGGAACATAAACTATCGACGCAGAAACTCCATGACTTGGAGCAAGATGTCTTCTTTTTAACATATGTTTTACAGCTCGAGCTGGATGTTTATGTGCCTTAATCAAACGCAATTCAGGAATATTATTTATGAAAGCGTGTATACTCGCTCCATGATACATTTGAATTTTAAATTCTTTATCTTTTTCAATTAATTTTACAAGACAAGGATTTGAAACTAAAATCAAATTAGGAATTTCATATAATGCTCCCGCATAAGTTTTATCAACGAGGGGTTGAGGTTCTTGAACTCTAGAAGCATCATGCTGTCCAGGACACATAAAAATAGTTATTTTTTCAGGCACTCTTTTCAAAAATTGAGCAAGCGCATCATATTGTCCTTTCAAAGTTTTTATTTCTAATAACTTTTCTTGCCCTGGAAAAACTCCAATACCGTCAACTGAATCTCCTATAATAAATAAATATTTTATTTTTTTAGCAATTTCATCTTCACTGTCTAACCAATTAATAAATTTGTCAAATTCTTCGCGTAAAAACTTATGGCTCCCTACATGAATATCTGAAATAAATGCAATTCCGCAGTCTTCTTCAAATTTAGTTTTATTAATTATCGCCGCTTCTGGAAAAATAACATCGTGTCCAATTACTAATTCTAAATTTCCAGAACATTTAACTGCAACAACTTCATCAAGTTGTAATTCGTCGGCTTGTTTAAAAAATTCGGTTTGTGCTTTAAACAAAACTGTAATTTGTCCAGTCATATCTTCAAAAGTAACCATTAAATTTTTATTTTTAGTGTATCTTTTATTATTCACCATTCCAATAATCATGAACTGCTGTCTTGTTCCAGAAATTTTATTTATTGAAATTAATTTATCTAAACCAGAACGTTGCATTAAAATTCCTTGAATTTCTTTATATCTCGCTCTAAAATGTCCAACAAAATCTGCAACAGTTATTTTTTTATCACAAGTAGTTTTAGAATAATAAATTTTATAATCTTGTCTTGTATTTTGGTATTCTAATTCTGGTTTCTTTATTTCTATCGGCGTTTCAGTCAAAGTTATTTGTAAACCTAATTTAACAAATACTTGAATTAATGTGTGTTTTATTCCAGAAGAATCGTCGGAAATTATTTTTTGAGCCATTAAAATATTTTTAGTTAAAGCAGACTTCGTAATCATTTTTTGTCCAGAAACTGAAATAAGATTATCAATTAATTGTTCAACTAAATTAAAATCTTTAATTGAATTCAACACATCAAAAACATCTTTTTCAACTAAAATCCCTTTACTTCTAAGGATCCCAAGCAAATCCGAATTCATAAAGCTAATGCCGTGCTTAAAATTTCTTTTGCACGTAATTTTAGGTTATCTGGAATCATCACTTTTATTTCTCTCGTTCTTCCTTGTCTTCCTCGACTAACAACATCTACATTAATCAAACCAAGCATGTCAAATTCAGCAATAATATCTGAAATTCTTCTTTGAGTCAAAACATCGAGTCCAACTTTAACACAATATTGTTTATAAGAATTATATACTGTTCCTGTAAAAATTGGTTCGGATTCAAGTTCTTCTTCTAATTGTAAAATACTATTCAAAACTAATTGATGTTGTCTTGGTTCATTTTCAATAATATCTAACATCTTATCTCTCTCTATTTTATGGCTCGCTTTATCTACAAATTCCATAATTAATTGCTTTGATTGTTCTCTTTCAGCTAATTCTCCTGCAACTCTAAGCAAATCAAGAGCACGTCTAGCATCACCATGTTCTCTCGCAGCAAGAGCCGCACACAAAGGAAAAACTCCTGGATCAACAATAGTTTCAGCAAATGCAAGGTTCGCGCGTTCACGAAGAACATCTTGCAATTGCAACGCATTATATGGTGGAAAAACCAATTCTTCTTCTCCCAAAGAGCTACGAACACGAGGATCTAAATCATCCATAAAAGTAAGACTATTACTAATTCCAACCAAACTTATTTGAGAATTTTTTAATTCAGAATTTAATCTAGTTAATGTATAAAGAAAACCATCACTTATTTTTTTAACAGCTTGATCAATTTCATCTAAGATAATTAAAATTAATTGTGGTTTTCGCTCAATTATTTCTATAAATTTAGAATACACTGCATCTGTCGGCAATCCAGTTGGTGGAACTTTTTCTCCAAGTGCTGAAACTAATTCTGCAAGAATACGATATTCAGTATCGGCAACCTTTTTTAATTTACAATTAACATATAACACTTGTAAATTATGCTTTCCAACATCCTGCACACGTTTCAAAATTTCTTGAGTAACATATTTTACACAAAGAGTTTTACCAGTTCCAGTTTTTCCATAAACAAATAAATTACTTGCTCTTTCTCCTCTTAAAATAGGTGCAAGAATTGAAGCGACAGATTCTATTTGTGAATCTCTATGTGTTATAATTTCAGGAGTATAATTCGTTTGAAGAACGCGTTTATTCTTGAATATACTTGCTCCCGAATAAGAATCGAAAATTTTATCAAGAGACGAAGTCATAAATCACCTTAACAATCTAATAAATTAAGACAATATAAACTTATTGATATTGTAACCGCTATTTCCTATGGAAACTTAAATAACTCGTCGAAAATGCACAAAACCAAGCACAAACCAATCAACACCCTCACACCTCCATTTCCTCTGGAAAAGAAGATATATCTATATAAGCAATAAAAATAGTATTATTATATTATATTATATTATAGAAATAAAATTAAAAGAAGAATATTAATTAAAAGAAGAATATTAATTAAATAGATAAATTAGAAAAACATAATAAAACTCAAAAACATAATAAAACTCAAGAATTAAATTATATTAATATAATAAAAAATAAATAAATATATTAATAAATCTCTTCTAAAAAACATTAAACCTCTTATAAAAAACATTAAACCTCTTATAAAAAACATTAAACCTCTTATAAAAAACATTAAATCTCTTCTAAAAATATTCCACTCCCTCCAAACTTCCAGAAGAAATCAAGGGGACACAGAGCAAAATCACAAACTAAACAAAGAAAAAAACGAGCAAAAACCAAATAATCTAAAATAAAACCAAATAATCTAAAATAAAACTAAATCTATTAGTTACTAAAACAAACACAATATAAAATAACAATCTTTATATATCGCAATCTAATATTAATTACATGCCAATAGATAAAAAACCTTTAAGAGAATTCATTAACAAACCAGTCGTTACAAAGGAAGGTAAAAGATTAGGTGTTGTTAAAGATATTACTTTTGAAACAAGAACAGGAGAGTTGATTCAATTACTTTTGAAAGAACAAACCCCTTACACAAAAAGTTTAAATTTAGAAACAAACACAAATAAAGAAACAGTTCTACCTTACCATTCTATAATTGCAGTTGCAGACTTCGTTGTAGTTTCCGAAGAAGACTTAATTTAAATTACACAATAATCTTTAAAAACCATCTAAAACAACACTAAATATGAAATTTATCGGATTTTCAATTGAAGAGATAATTGCTAAGAAATCTATAGAAATACCTCGAGCAAGCATAAACACAGATATTATATTCACAAATATTGACAAGGCAAAGTTAGATGTATTAAAAGACAGCGAATGCCTAAAAGCGTCTTTCAAATTTTCAGTAATTTACAAAGATCCAACTCAAAAAGAAGTCGAATTAAAAAATGAGATAAAATTCGAAGGTTCTTTACTGATAGCTGTTTCAAAAGATGAATCTAAAGATTTTCTTAAATCTTGGAAGACAAAAGAGCTCCCTAAAGATAAAATAGTCTTTTTATATAATTATATTCTTAAAAAATGTTCAGTTCGCGCTTTGCAATTAGAAGAAGAATTAGGACTTCAACCACACATCCCTTTCCCACAAATTAATCAGAGCACAATTGAAAACACCAAATAATCTTTAATTTTCTTCAACTCAATATATTTTTAAAATTTAGACGAAACTATAAAAACATTACTCTCAAATAAAATATATGCCTCCAATTTCAAAAGCAAAACGTTCAAAAATTTCAGAACAAATTTTAAGCCACCTATACAATTCCACACCCAAAGCATTATTCACTTCAGCAATAGCTAATGAAATTATACGTGACGAAGAATTTACCAAATCTCTTCTCGAGGATCTTGAAATACATAAATTAGTGATTAGAGTAAAAAAAAGCCCTAATGGACAAGACTATCAGAGATGGGAACGTTGGCGTTTATCGAACACAGCTTTCGAGGCATATAAGAAAATCATCCCTTCAAACAAAATCAACTAGCTTGTCTTTCTAATTATTATTATGTCTTTCTTCTATATATTCTTTAGCTTGTCTTTCTAAAAGTTTAGAAACTACTTTTCTCCCGCAATATCCCAAAGTCACAAAACTAAGCAT
>SICU01000008.1 GCA_009694755.1 Candidatus Pacearchaeota archaeon | reverse complement strand
ATTGTTTCTACCTGCATATTTACATTAATTGTTTCTCCTCCAAATTTTTCATCGATTTTGACTACTTTGTTTCCTTCTGAAACTTGCCTTCCTAATGTGTTTGGTCCTTGATAACATCCAAAGATAATTAAATTATTTGCATTTTCTGCAAATTGCTTGAAATATTCCACTGCTGAACCTCCTGCTAACATACCATTTGTTGCTATAACAATACATGGACCTCCTTCAATTACTTCTTTTCTTTCTGTTGGTGAACCTACGCGCTTGAAATATGGAGAAGTAAATGGATTTTCATCATTGAATATTTTATTTCTGACATTTGCTCCTAAGAATTCTGGATAAGCTGTGTGAATAGCTGTGATATCCCAAAGCATACCATCAAGGTAAACTGGAATTACTGGTAATTTTCCTGTGCGGATTGCGTCTTCAACTCTTAGAAGAGTCTCTTGGGAGTGACCCAATCCTAATTCTGGAAGCAATACTTTTCCGTTTCGCTTAATAGCTTCATTTACAAGATTACAAAATCTTTCATCAACTTCTGCAAGAGAAGGGAGTATCTGATCTTTTGAGCCGTAAGTAGACTCGACCATAATTGATTCTACGCGAGGATAATAGTTTACTGCAGGATCTAATAGTCTTGTTTTTCTATAGTTTGAGTCTCCTGTGTAAACGAAATTGTGCAATCCATTTCCTATGTTTACATGAGTAATTGCTGAACCAAGTACATGTCCAGCGTTATAAAAAGTTATTCTAATATCTGGAGTTACGTCAAATACCTCTCCATAATTGAGGCTAATTGAATGCTTTACCATATCTTTAACATCGTCGGCTCGATAAATTGGAACTTCCGCTTTTTTATAGTGGACACTAATTAAATCTAATGCTAAAAGTGCAGCTATATCTCGTGTTGGTGCAGTCATGTATACTGGCCCACGATAACCCATTTTGTATAAATAAGGAATCAATGCACTGTGGTCTAAATGTGCGTGAGAAAGAACTATTGCGTCGATAGAACCAAGGTCTCCGATTTCTGAAACATCTAAATAGGGGAATCTTTCGGGACCATCAATTATTCCAACATTTATTCCGCAATCGAAAAGTATTTTTGATTTCGGCGTTTGCAATAATAAACAAGAACGTCCTACTTGACGACCACTTCCAAGATAAGTTAGACGAACCCAAATGTCCATTTTTTCAGGATTCCAATTTTCATATATTTTTTTACCAATGTCATTTAAGAATTTTTTACGATAACTATTATTTGCATATAAAACTGCGCGAATTTTTTCAGTTATTTTTGAAGGAATTGCTGGGCTTCTTTGCGTTTGAGGAGTCCACATTGTAGAATTTCTTATATCTCTCATAATTGAACCTTGCTTACCGATTACGATTCCCGGTTTTTTTGCTTCGATAATTACGATACTGCGTGGAACATCAAAAATTATTGATTCTATTTCTGATTCTGCAGGCACTAACGCACGAATAGTTTTTTCGGTTACATCTTCTGGAGCAAGAATACTATTATCTGCTCTTAATTCTATACGTTTTTTAATTTTTGAAACTGCTTCGCGTATTTTTTCGTCACTATTTTTGAAAAAATCTTTGTCGGTTGTGTAAAGAACAATATTTGCTCCTTCAAAAATCGCTTCGCTAACTACGCCAGCAGGCAATTCATTTTTTATCGCTTTTAAAATTTCGCTCATATTGAGAATTATTTGAGAGTATTTTCAGGAGGAGTCACAACTTCTCTATCAACTAATTGTTTAATCTCGCCTTTCTTAACTAAATAAATATCCATTGCTGTTCCAACTGACGGTTCTCTTCCAGCAGTTGCTCTGATACATTTTTTTGCTAAAGCTATTGCTTCTTCGAAGCCCATATTTTTTTTATATTCTGTGTCTAGTATTGGATGAGCTTGCATAATTCCACTTCCTGTTGCGACGTAAGTATCCGAACTTTGAATATAACCGTCTGGGGAAATATCAAATAAATATATTCCTTTATCGTCGGAACCTGAAAGAATAAAATGAGTTATACTTGGGATCATTGAAGGTGTTCTAATATTTCCATAAACCATATTCGCCATAAAATTAGCAACTTCTGGAACCATCGCTTTTTCTTTTGTGCGTAATTCTTTAAGTTTTAATTCTGCTTTTATAATATCGAGTGTTCTTCTTGTGTCTGAAGCTGTGCCTGCCGTTGTAGCGACAATTTTATCTGTAAGCTCGACTATTTTTTTTGCTGAACCTGCAATATAAGATACGCCTCCATTTCCAGCGTATGTTTGTCGTCTATCTGCCGCTATAATAATTCCTTCTTTGCAAACAAGTCCCATTGTTAATGTACCTGTTTTTAAAACGTGTTTCTGAATTTCTTCATTCATGTTAATAAGATATTTTTTATTTAGTATAAGGTAATTTTAATGTTCAAGTAATTTATTTACTTAAACACACTAAGAACCTCTATTGTATTTTTGAGAGAAGAGTATTTAAATTTTGTTATTTTGTTTTTCGTATTTAGATAATCATCTTAAGATATTTTTCTAAATTTTTTGCGCCGAAGAAGCACTTAACCCAAAAGCAAAACCATCGCGGGCGAATTCGCTGTTGATTTGGTTGAAATGCAATCTGCCATTGTTCTCGGTTAAAGTGGGAGCTATAGGTTCTGGACTTTTATTTTCTTTGATATCCCAGCCATAAGTGATTGGATTATTTATTCTTGTAGCTGAAGCTTCTGCCATTAATTTTGCGCCCTCTACCCCATATTGTGCAATCATTGCGCAATCTTCCGCTAATTTGTTTGCAGGCATTTCTCCGATAATGTAACTACCTTTTGGCGCAAAACGAACTGTTCCATCTTGACTGAAACGAACTCCTTTTCTATCTATGCCTCCTTTAATTTTTTGATCAAGTATTTTTTCGTCTAAGTTTTGACTGCAAAGGTTTACTTCTCGGTCTTGTAAACTAAACATCCCTTTATCAGTCCAGAAATTATGATTAAATATCCAAAAAAATCTATGACTTGCTATATCCCAGATATTTGCTAATTCTATTTCTTTTTTTTAGCAAACCATAATATGCTTGATGAATTAATGGCGCAGTTTCATCGCCAGTTGGAACGCTTAAACCATTGGCGAGAATTTGTTTTCCTAGTGTTTGATAAATTTGTGGACCTACTGATGGTAAGAAATATATCATTTCACCAACTACGCTTGGAATATAGATTTCTGTTCTTCCGTGAACAATACGCGGTGAAGTTCCCATAATTTATTAAAAATATACTCTATTTAAATTGTAGGAGAGAATATTTTAAAATGTTTGAATTTTGTCATTGCTGTTTTGTTGAACTGAAGAAATTCCATTTACTTTTCTAAATCTAATTACATGGTCTACGAAACTTTCTATTTTTGGTTCGTGACTGACGATAATTAATTGTTTTACATGTAGTTCTTGTAAAATATCTCTGACTTTGTCTAATTGTTGTTCTGAAAATCCATCTGTTGGTTCGTCTAAAATAATTACTTCTTGTGTTTTTATTTTACTTAATACTGAATTTATCATCTGATTTAATGCCAAACGATACGCTAAAGCTACTGCTGTTCTTTCTCCGCCAGATAAAAATTCATAATCTAATTCAAAGTCACTATGAACTATAATCGGTGAAAAAGTTTCATCCAAATAAACGCCGAAAGAATCTGTTGTGAGCATAGAAAACCATTTATTGAAAAGTTTTGTGAATTCTTTCCTCAATGTAGTTAAAATCATTTTTTCGGTAAAGCTTACTAATTCAGTAAAGTTATTCGAAAGCCAAATTTCTTTATCTAATAAATCGATTAATTTTTTTTTTGTGACTTCACTTTTTGCAATTTCTGACTTTAAGCTATTAGCTTCTTTGACTGTTAATTCTAATTCTTTTTTTATTTCTGCTTGTTCGATTTCTACATTTTTTTCAATTTTAAGAGATAGATTAAATTCATCTTTTTTTGATTTTAAAGATTGTTCGAATTTTAAATACTCGAATGAAGATTCCTTTAAACTATATACATGTTCTTCCATTAATTTAATATCTTTTTCTATCGAATTTTTAGTTTTCATTAACTCTTCTTTTTTTATTTCATATCTTTTTGATTCTTCTAATTTTATTTTTTGAATAACTAATAAAGATTTTTCAGTTTCTAATGACTTCAAATTTTCTTTTTCTTTACTAATTTCAGAAGATACTCTTTGAATTTCAGAGTCCAATTTTAATTTGTCTTTTTTTATTTGGATGATATTTGATTCTGACGAAAGTAAAATATTATGTTTGTGTGAATCTGGAACATCTTGTAAACAAGTTAAACAGAAGCTTAGTTTAGCTACTCTTTCTTTTTTTGATAGTTCTTGTGCAATCATTATGTCCAAAGAATTATTTTTTGAAAATAATTCAATATATGTTTTGTTTAAGATTTCAATAGTTTTTGTTTTTGAGTTTATTTTTTTAATTATCTCTAAAATATTATTTTCATCGAAGTCCGATTTATTCTTAGATAAAATTAATTCAATTGAAATTAATTCTTTGTTAATTGAAGCTAATTGCTCTTGCTTGTTTGAAATTACTATTCCAGATTTTTCGATTTCTTTTTTAAATCCCTCTCTTTCACTAGTTTTCTCCATTAACAAACCAATCTCTATTTCTTTTTCTTTGCTAATTTTAATTTGCTCTTTGATGAAAACTTCTTTATCTGACAATTTCTTGTTCAATATACTAATAAATTTTTCATTGGAGTCTAAATCTGATTTTTTAGAATCTATTTGGGCTACTTCAAATTGCAAGCCTCTCGCTTCTTCTCTTAATTGAATTGTTACTCTTTGAATATTTTCTTTTATTCGTTTATACTTGTCCATTCCGAAAACATGACGCAAAACATCTAATCGTGATTCTGCATCTTCAAGAATAATTTGTTTCATTTCTTCTTGAGGAGTATAAATTGTGTATCTGTAAAGAAGATTATTTTTTCTTATGAAATCTTGTGGATAATTTAGAACTTCTAAAATTTTTGTTTTAACTTCTGTAATGGATGACTCAAAACGTGCACCATTTATTGTAACTACGGCAAAATCTTGATTTATTGATTTGTTGTTTCTTTTTAATCCTCTTTCAATTATCAAATGATTATTATTTGCTTCTAATTCGAGAGTTACTTCTCCTGAATCTTCTCCTTTTGAAAGTAAAGCTGAACCTCTTTGTCCTGGTTGCAAGCCAAATAAAGCATATTCTATTGCTAAAAGAATTGTGGTTTTTCCTGAGCCAATATCTCCAGCTAAAAGAACTGCTCCTTCGGGAAAATAAATTTCTTCCTCTTTGTAGCTACGAATATTTTTTAAGTTTATTTTTTTAAATATCATGGGAAAAGCACTTTGTTTAAATCACTAAATAAACGATCATCAAATACGCGAGATAACTCGTCTTCTTTTTTTTCAAAATTTAAGATATTTAATAATGAGGGGATTAATTCATTATATTTATGGGGATGTGTGTCTCTAAAATTTGAAATAATATTTTCTTCAAAATTTTCAGTTTGATATTCCATATCTATTTCTGCTATTGGGAAAATTAATTTTGTCGTGTTTTTTAAAAAAGAATAAACTCCTTGAGTTTTAGAAAAGGTTTCAAGTTTATTAAAGTCTATATCAGTTACTTTCCCTCTTTCTAACACTCCTTTTAATTTCAAAATTAAAATTTTGTCTTTTAAATTTTGTTTCTTTAATTCTTCTATTAAATAATCCGTTCCTATTAAAGAATCTTTTATTTCAAAGTCCAAAGTTAAAACATCTTTTATTTTTATCTCGTGACGTTTTATTTCTCCTGATGTGGAACAAATATAGAAAGTTCCGTATTTCAAGTCTTCGAGCTCGCTGGCGTTATTGGGATAAATTGGCCCACCATAAACTCTGCGTTCTTTTTCATAAAATAAATGTAAATGCCCGAGAGCAGTATAATCCACTTTAGGTAACTTAGAAGCATCTACTGAAGGAATATCTAATCCTGGTAATGCGTCTTTCAAAGTTGTATGCAACATTAAAATCTTGAATAAACCTGGAGAGTCTTGTAATTTTATTCTTTCTAAATCGTATACTTCTAACCCTGTTTTCTTTCCTGGAAAACCATATATTGCTACATTTTTATAAATTGTAGGTTCTAAAATTAAATCTCCATTTCGCTCTTGATTTTTTGTTACATTTGTTGCAAAACCTGCTTTTTCTAAAACATCTAAGAAACTTTTTCCAGAAACAGAATAGTCGTGACTTCCTGCGATTAAAAACACAGGAATATTTGACTCCTTTAGCTTTCTAAACTCTTCAAATGTATCTTTTATTGTTTCTATTGGAGGATATGCTGAATCGAATAAATCTCCTGCTATTAAAACAAAATCTATTTTATCTCTCTTGCATATATTTAATGCGTATTTGAAACTTTCAAAATTTAATTGTTGCAACTCTGGATGACGCCAGCCACCAAGATGACAATCGGCTAAATGGGCGAACCGCATAAATTATACCCCTTAAGTTTAATTACTGAGTATTCTAACTTCTTCAAATTTGTAAGTTTCATACAAATTCGCTGTTTGCGTTAGTTTTTAGGCATTGTTATGCTTGATAGATTAAGAAATTTTAAAGTTTATTATCCAATCATTCCTTTTATACCCGTTATATTTTTTTCTATAAAATCAAGAATCTCTTTTTTATGTTGTGTGTTTAGAGCGATGCCTGTGAAGTTTGGTTTGTCGTATATTATTAGCCAGCCAATATTAGAAAGATATTTTACTATCTCTTTTAAATTTTGAAATCTTTTAAAATGTTCAAGTCTGTCGTATTTATGGCCCCAATTATTCTTTCTTGCTAGTTTAAACATAACTTGTGCTTTCTCTAAGTCTAACTCTCTTTCTAGCATAGACTCCTTAGAGGTTATTATTTTATATATGTTTCTATTTTTGAAAAGATGTATCTTATATGCAAATATTTAAATATTCAAATAATTAGGTGTTGCTATGAGAGTAAAAGAAAATAAATCAATATTTCTGATATATCTGGGGGATACTCCTCAATTAAGAGTTCTTGATTTTCTTATTGATAATCACTTCTTTGACTTTCCTTTAACTGAAATATCTCGTGGAAGCAATGTTAGTTACAACTCTTTAACTTCTTTCTTTTCCGAATGGCTTGCTAAAGAGATTATAATAAAAACAAGGCGAATCGGAAAATCCGATTATTATCAGATTAATCTGAAAAATTCTTTTGTCAGCAATATTATGAAACTTGACTGGAGTCTGACAAAGAAAAATGCTTTATCTGGAATTGAAGAGAAAGAATTAATTGCTTAGATCTTTAATTTCCCAGACTTCTAAAATTTCAAAGAATAATTTTTTTGTCGCAATTGTTGTTTTTTTTAATTTTAATTTTTTTAATAACGTGACTATTCTTTTTTTAGGAGTTAAAGAAGAAACTAATAATAAAATTATTCCCTCTTTGTTAATATGATTTACTGATTGTGTTAAAAATCTTAGAATAAATTCATCTCCTATTTTACCGCCTGTTGTTATTTTGCTACTTTCATTGTCTTCCTGCTTGTCTTCTGGTAAGTATGGTGGATTGCATATTATCAAATCAAATTTACCTTTGACTTTTTTGAATAAATCTGATTGAATTAATTTAATTCCTTTTAATTTTTCTTTTTTTAATAAATTTATAGAATCTGGATTTATATCTACTGCAACAATTGATTTTGCACCTTGTTCTTTTGCTTTTTTTGAAAGTATCCCTGAACCTGCTCCGATTTCAATTACTGATTTATTTTTTACATATTTTGAGATTATTGATTCTAGAAGATATGAATCTTCTGCTGGTTCGTAAACAATCATCCTAATAATTTCAAAATACTATTCTTGAAAATAATTGTACTGATTAATCCTGCAAATAATAAAAATAATAATATTGCTAAAAGAATTATTTTTCCGTTTCCTTCGTTAGATAATTGTTGAGATACTGGAAGAGATTGTACTCCTTGTTTGATTTGGGGAAAATTTTGAAATGTTGGAGAAGGAGAAGAGATATTTTGTGATTGATTAATTGAAAGAGGTTTAACTTGGGAAATTGGTTGTTGAGGTGCGTCTAATGAGGAAAGAGTTCCACCAGTGACGTAAGAAAGTGCTTGTTGAACTTCGAGAGAATTATATCCTGAAGCAATTAATGATTCGGATATTTTTTCTGGACGACCTCCACGCTCAATTGCATTTTTCAACATACCAACTATATCTTCTCTCATATTGTAATTTTTTTGCCGTTTGAAAGCAAATGAACATTATAATTTTTTTTGTAACCCATTTCTTCTGCAAGAGCCATGCCCGCACTAGTTTTTGAATGGTCTCCGTGAGAAGGAATAACGTGTTCTGGATTTGTTAGGGTGATTAAATCTCTTAGGTCTACTTGAGCTCCGTGTCCTGAAACGTGGATGTTGTCAAAAATTCTTGGACTAAATTGTCTCAAACGTTTTTGCAGTTCACTTTTTTGAGCAATATTTTCTGGAGAAGGAATTGTCTTTGAAGAAAAAATTATGTGGTCGTCTTTTTGAAGTTTGAAAGGTAATGTATTTCTCGATATTCTATCTAAAACTGCTCCTTCTTCTCCCTGATGTCCCGTGCAAACAAGTAAATATTTACTTCTGTTGGAGTTTATTTGTTTCAAAATTTTTTCTTTGTGACTTTTGTATGCCGCCATAATTATTTTATTTTTGAAAGGCACTTGATTAACTTTAATTCCTGCGGAGACATATTTTTGCAAACTTCTTCCGACGAAAACTACTTTGCGCCCTAATTTTTCTCCGAAATCTGTTATCGATTTTAATCGAGCTATGTGTGATGCAAAAGTTGTTACAATTAAAGCAGATTTGTGATTTTCCGTTGTGAACATAACATCTTCTAATAATCCTCTCGCAATTTTTTCAGAAGGAGTTTTGTAATCTGCGTGAGCATATAAGCAATTAACAATTAACGCTTTTACTCCTTGCTTTGAAAGTTCTTTCAAACGTTTGTAATTTGGTTTTTCTCCAAGAACTGGAGTGTTGTCTAATTTGTAATCGTTTGCGTAAAGAATTACTCCGTCGGGTGTGTGAACTGCGACTATCGCACACTGAATTGTCGAATGAGTCATATTAATAAATTCAACTTTATATTTTTCTTTTCCCTGAATGAATGTGTGTCCGTTTGGCTGAATGGAATTTAATTTATTTGGAATTGTTCTATCTTCCATTAAAGTTTTTAATATTTCAATTGTATAGGGTGTTCCATAAACTCCTGCTTTGTATTTTGGAGCCACATACTGAACTGCTCCGACGTGATCTAAATGTGCGTGAGAAACTAAAATTGCTCTTACTTTTTCTTTAAGATTTTTTTCAGCTAAATAATTGTCATCTGGCAACGCACCTAACGCACGCATACCCGATTCAGTCGGAATTTTTTCTCTTTCACTAACTCCAACTATTGCTGGTAAATATAATCCTGCATCGCATAACATAACATCGTCTTTATGTTCTATTGCAGTCATATTTTTCCCGACTTCGTCGTAACCACCAACACCATGTATTTTTAACATTGATATTTAATGAAACTTATCTTTATAATCGTTGCCATATACGCAATTTACCGAAGGAAGACAACAACATTAGAATTTTTGGTAGCGAAGCGTATCTATAAGGCAATCCCATAATTGAAACTAACATAAGCTATAAATAATAAGATTAAGTATTGAACTTATGAAACATCATGTTAATGTGCTTTATGGAGCAGTTATTTTATTATTAATCTTTCAAGTCATTTCTTTTATTTCTGTGAGTTCGCAAAGTGCGAAATTAATTTCGAGACAAAATCAATTTGAAGAAAAAATTACCGGTTCTATTGAGGAAATAAAACAAGAAAATCAATATCGATTTGGAGAAGTTGTTAAAAGTATTTCGCAACAAGAAACTGCTTTTGAAAATCAAATAGAATTATTGAAAAATACTCAACAAGATTTTTCTTTAATTATTGAAAGTTCTGTGAAAAAAGTAGTTACGATTGCGACGGATATTTCTGCCGGAACGGGTTTTGCTGTTGGACAAGACGGATATATTTTAACGAACCATCATGTTATTTCTGGAAGTAATATTATTCAAGTTCAAACTTACGATGATAAAATTTATACTGCTGAATTAATTGGTAGCGATGCTTCAAAAGATTTGGCTGTTTTGAAAATAAATTATAACATGGATGGCTTTGAACTCGCGAATTCAGATGAAGTAGTCGTTGGACAAAAAGTTATTGCTATTGGAAATCCTCTTGGACTTTCTTTTACCGTTACTGAAGGAATTATTTCTGCAGTTCAGCGCGTTGGGCCTAATGGTTTGAAAGCATATATTCAAACTGACGTGACTCTTAATCCTGGAAATTCTGGAGGGCCTTTGATTGATAAATCTGGAAAAATTATTGGTATGAATAATTTTAAAGTTGGTAATGCTGAAGCACTTGGTTTCGCTCTTGAAAGTAATGTTATTAAAGAAACGGCTAATGATATTGTTGGAGTAAATATTGTAAATTAAATGTTAACTTTGAAACCGAGTATGCGTGCAAATAGAAGATATGTTCTTGTTAGAGGCAAGCGTTCTGTTGTCGAAAAATCTATTCTTGAGTATATTGGAATTTTGGGTTGGGCAAGTGCTGCTCCAGTTTTTGTTTCCGAACGTGGTGAAGAAATTGTGGTTGCAGTAAATCGTGAAGCTTTAGCTTACGTTCGTGCTGCGTTGGCTATTGCAAAAGATGATTTGAAAATTTTAAGAGTTAGTGGAACTCTAAAAGGATTGGAAAAATAGATATCAAAAAACTTAAATACTGCTGGATAAATTTCTAAATGATAAATAACTTTAAAAATAATATGAATATCAAAAAAATTGTGAACTTTGTTTTGGGAGAAATTGATTAATGGAAACAAAGAAAATTGAAATTTATTTTCAAGCTTCCATTTTAAAAACCTTGGAGAAAAATCACTAAAATGGAAATGCCAACAGAAATGCAACATCAAGCTATGGGCTACGATAGAGCTGCGACTATGTTTTCGCCAGATGGACATCTTTTACAAGTTGAATACGCTGAAAAAACTGTGAAACTTGGAAGTAATAGCGTCGGACTGGTTTGTAAAGATGGAGTTGTGATTATTGCGGATAAAAGAATTCGAGATAAACTTATTGCTCCAGAATCTGCTGTAAAGATTTTTGAAATTGATGAACACGTTATGGCTAGTGCTGCTGGAATTGCGTCAGATGCGAGAGTGCTTATTGATAAAACAAGATTGCTTGCACAACAGCATCGAGTTTCTTATAATTCTCCAATTGATGTAATAAGCGTTATTCAAATAATCGCAGATAATATGCAGTTATATACTCAATATGGCGGAGCAAGACCTTATGGCGTTGCAGTTATGGTTGCAGGCGTTTCAAAAAACAAAGTTCATTTGTATACGTCAGATATTACTGGAAACTTTTTTGCGTATAGAGCAAATGCTATTGGGGAAAATGACGAACAAATAAAGGAAGAGTTGAGAAAAGAATTTAATGAAAATATGACTATGGATGAAGGAATTAAATTTGTTATGAAAATTTTCAAAGAAATTTTGGGAAAGAATTTTGAAACTTCTAGATTTGATGTTGCTACAGTTTCTTTAAAAGATGGAAAAATTGTGCGAATGCATAACGAAGATTTAAAGAAATTTGTTAAGTGAAAATTTCTGATTATAATTTTTACGTTTAATTCAAAAAATTCCAATAAAGAAATTTGTTAAGTGAAAATTTCTGATTATAATTTTTACGTTTAATTCAAAAAATTCCAATAAAGAAATTTGTTAAGTGAAAATTTCTAATTTAATTTCTGGCAGATGCTCTGCATAGAGTTATTAAACTCAGAAATTAAATAAAGCGATAATCTTTAAATAAGGAGTTATTCTAAATAATTTATGGCGACGGTTGAAGCACGAATAAAAGTTAAGGGGAAAACTTTCGAGATATCTGTTGATTTAGATGAAGCTTTGAAAGTTCGTGCTGGAACGGGAAATGTTATGGCTGCTTTAAATTCTCCTGCAATTTATACCGATGCTACTCGTGGAATGATTGCTTCTAAAGCTGAACTTGAACAAACTTTTGATACTACCGACGTTTATGTAATTGCTGAACAAATTATGAAGAAGGGCGAAATTCAGAAAAATCAAGAATTTCGCGACGCTGAACGTGAAAAACGTATTAAACAAGTTATTGATTTAATTTTGAGAAACGCTGTTGACCAACACGGACGACCCTACACTGCGGAACGAATTAGAAAAGCAATTCACGAAGTGCATTTCAATTTTGATAACAGGCCTGCTGAACAACAAATGCACGAATTGATTCCTAAATTAGCGACGATAATTCCAATTAAAGTTGAAACTAAAAAAATAAAATTGAAAATACCTGCTCGTTTTAGCGGACAAGTTTATGGATTTTTGAAAGATTATAAAGAAAGTGAAGAGTGGCTTGCTAACGGAGATTTGCAAGTTATTATGAATATTCCTTCTGGATTGCAAATTGATTTTTATGACAAATTGAATTCTGTTACGCATGGTGCAGTTATTAGCGAAGAAATGAAATAGGAAAAATAAATTTTTAAGTAGGATTATTTTTGTGGTGATTGGATATATATGAGAAAAAAACAATAAGCTTTATAAACCCTAAATCTTTTGATTTGTTGAAAGATACAAATAGATAAAGGGAACTATTACTATTATCCTTTGTTTTGTAAGTATTAAATTAGAAAATGAATGAATTGAATAAAGCTCACGAAGAATATGAAGATTTTAGTTCTTATCCCGATTCTGGAACTGAATCTGCTACTCGCACAGTTGTTGTTCCTGGTGAAATAATTGCTTCTGGAGAAGATTTACTTCCTGGTGAAGGAACTCGACGCGACGGAAACGATGTTATCGCTTCTCGTTTTGGTTTGGCTGAAAAAGTTGGACGCGTAGTTAAAATTATTTCTATTTCGGGAGCATTTGTTCCTCGAAGAAATAATGTTGTTATTGGACGAGTTTCTGATATTGTTCATAGTGGTTGGATTATCGATATTGATTATGCACAAAATGGATTTTTACCGTTGATGGAATCTCCTCGATTCATAAACAAACACGAAATGGATCAATTTTTGGCTATTGGTGATATGGTTTCTGCTAAAGTTTGGAGCGTTAGTCCGAAAAGTATCGATTTAGCTATGAAAGGAAAAGGACTTGGAAAACTTGAAGGAGGATTTACATTTAGAGTAAATCCGAGCAGTGTTCCAAGAGTAATTGGACGTGAAGGTAGTATGATTAATTTAATTAAAGAAAATACTGGATGTAATGTAACAATTGGACAAAATGGTTGGGTTTGGATTAAAGGACAAGATTTAGATAATGAAATTAAAGCACGTAAAGCGATAGAATTTATTGCTGAAAAATTTCATGTTTCCGGATTAACTGAAAAAATGGAGGAATGGTTCGCCAAAAATAAATAATGGTTGTATTCAAAAGATTAGACGGTAGAAAATCAGAAGAAATGAGACCGATTACTGCGAAGGTTGGAATTATTCCTAACGCTGATGGTAGTGCGATGTTTTCGTTTGGAAAAACTATCGCAATTGCAGCAGTTTATGGTCCGAGATTGTTACATCCTCAACATATGCAAGACCCTCAAAGTGCAGTTCTTCGTGTTAATTACGATTTGTTAAGTTTTTCAGTTTCAGACAGAAAAAAACCTGGACCTTCAAGAAGAAGTCAAGAAATTTCTAAAGTTACTAGTTGGGCTTTGACACCTGCTCTTGATTTGAAAGAATTTCCAAATACAGTTGTAGATGTTCAAATTTATATTTTGCAAGCTGACGCAAGCACTCGTGTTGCAGGAATTAATGCTGCGTCCATGGCTTTAGCTCACGCAGGAATTCCAATGAAGAATTTAGTTTGTGCTGTGGCTATAGGAAAACTCGATAAAGAATTAGTTGTTGATGTTGATAAAAATGAAGAAGACTTTAAAGAAGGCGAAGCTGCGACAGATTTCCCGATTGCAAAACTTGCGAATTCAAATAGCTACACGCTTTTACAAATGGACGGAAATATTCAACCTAATGTTGTTTCGAAAGCTATTGCTCTCGCGGATAAAGCTTGTGAAAAAATTTATGAAGTTCAGAAAAAAGCATTGAAAGAGGTTGTAGAATCACAATGAGCTCGATGAATACTTCGAGTCTTACGCAAGAAATGTTGGTTAGAATGTTTGCTGCGGGAAAAAGATTTGATGGAAGAAAACTTTTGGAGATGAGAGATTTCACTATTGAATATAATGTTTCTAACAAAGCTGAAGGAAGTGCCCGAGTTAAACTGGGTAAAACTGAAGTTGTAGTCGGTGTTAAAATGGAAGTTGCAGCACCATATCCTGATTCTTTGGATAAAGGAAACTTGATGGTGTCTGGAGATTTACTTCCTCTTGCTTCTCCAAGATTTGAATCAGGTCCTCCAAAATTCAATGCTATTGAACTTCCAAGATTAGTTGATAGAATGATTAGAGAGTCTCATGTAATTGATTTACACAAACTTATCATTAAAGAAGGAGAAAAAGTTTGGACAGTAATAATTGATGTTTATCCAATAAATGACGATGGAAATTTAATTGATGCTGCTGGACTTGCAACTATTGCTGCTTTGATGAATACTTATATTCCAAATCTTGATGAAGCTGGACGAATAGACCACGAATCAAAGAGCACTAAAAAATTGCCTTTGACTGAAGGAACAGTGCCTTTGTCATTTACTTTTTTCAAATTGGGAGATAGTTTAATTGTTGACCCAACTCGTGAAGAAGAAGAAGCTTGTGAAGGTAAAATTAATTGGGGAATATCTAACTGGAAAGGTAAAGAACATATGCTTCACTCTTGTCAAAAAGGACTTGAAATTCCATTGACTCGTGAAGAGATTGAATTTATGATGCAAACTCTTCCAAAATTGTATGACGATACACTTAAAAAGCTCAAAAAATTTCTAAAGTGATATGGTTGAACAAAAAATAGAATTTACAAAGTTTGAAATAGCGCGTATTCTGGGGGCAAGAGCTTTGCAAGTTTCTATGGATGCACCTTTACTTATGAAAATTTCCGATGAGGATTTGAAAATTATGAGATATGATGCTTTGAAAATTGCTGAAAGAGAATTTAATTCTAACTCGTTACCTATTTCTGTTAAAAGGCCAATGCCGAAAAAAACAAAGGAAAAACTTCAAGCAATTCGTGAAGACCGCGTGGACGATGAAAAGATTTCTGAAAAAGAAAAAGAACTTGAAAAAGAAATTAGAGAAAGTGCTGAAGAAATGGGACTCGTTAATGAAAATGAAGTTGAAGACCCGATTGGCGATGATGCTCCAAATAGCGAAGAAGCGTCTTAATTTATTTATAAAAAATATTAGATTTTGATTTCAAAGATTTTATTAAGTGAGGGGTGCTTTTTATTTTATGATTATTTCAAAAGTTAGTGCACGAATTGTCAAAGATTCTCGTGGAGATGATACAATTTCTGTTTCTGTAAATGGTTGCGAAGAAGCGTCTTCTCCGAATGGTAAATCTACTGGATATTATGAAATGCTTTCTTATTATCGTTCTTTAAAATGGTGCGTTGACTTTCTTAATGCTTGGTGCGATGAAATTGTAATTGAAAAGTTTGAAGATTTAATTAAAGTTGAAAAAGTTATTTGCGAAAAATTAAATTTGAAGACTGCGTGCGAATTTGGAGCAAATTCTCTTTATTCTTTTGAGTCTGCTATTTTGAAAGCTCTTGCTCATGAAGAAAAAAAAGAATTATTTGAAATTGTTGGGAAAAATAAAAAAATGCCTTTTCCCGTCGGAAATGTTATCGGTGGAGGAGTTCATAGTTCTTCTTTAAAAGATAAACCTGACTTTCAAGAGTTTCTTGTTATTCCATTATCTAAAAAAATTTCTGAAAATATTAAAATTTTGAAATTTGTTTATTCAGAAATTGGCAAAAAATTGAAGATAAAAAAAGTAAATGACGAAGGAGCTTGGTTTGTTTCTATTTCAGATTTGAAAGCTCTTGAAATTTTAAAGGAAGTTAGGAAAATTGCTGAAAAAAAGTTCAAGGTAAAAATTGGAATTGGATTAGATGTGGCTTCGTCTACACTTTTCAAAAATAATCATTATCGTTATAATAATCATTCGCATAATTCGGAAAGTCAGTTATTTTATATGAAAAATATTATTTCAGGATTTAATTTACATTATTCTGAAGACCCTTTTGAACAAAATGATTTTGCGAGTTTTACTAAATTAAATAAAACTAATGGTAAAGAATGTTTGATTGTAGGAGATGATTTAGTTGCTACACAAATTGATAGATTGAAAAAAGCAATTAAACTTAAAGCAGTTAATGCAATTATTGTTAAACCTAATCAAAATGGTTCGTTGATTGAATTAAAAAAGATTTTTGATTTGTGTCGAAAGAATAAAATTAAAACTATTTTATCTCATCGTTCTGGAGAAACTTTGGATTTTGCGTTAGCAGATTATGCTGTAGGATTTGAAGCAGATTATATTAAATGTGGGGTTGCTACGAAATGGAGAGAAGCTAAGCTTAATAGATTGGTAGAGATTGAGAGAAAGATATAATGAAAAAAAGATATTTAGTTTTATTAATTATATTGGTAATTCTTGTTGGGATTGAGATTATTCGCAATACTTCTGCTGTGCATCTTGATGATGTTCATCCAGATATTCAATGTGACACAGACTTAATTGCTAAGTCAGATATATTTTATGTAAATCCTTTATTTGAAAATGTAAGTATTTCGGACAATCCCGAATGATGTAATTATATCTTAAGTTTTAATAAAACTCTCGCTATGCACGGAGTGTATCATACTTATCAAGAGTTTAATACTGACAGAAGCGAAGAATATATTCAGAATGGAGCTGATGAATTTGAAAAATGCTTTGGTTTTGCTCCTACTCGATTTAAAGCTCCGCAGGTAGCTCTGCCTTATTCAAATACACTTATGCTTGAGAAAAAAGGATATACTATTGATACTCTGCTTGGAGATTTATTTCATAAGGTATATCATTGCAATGACCAAGGATTTTATAGTAATTCTATTAGTGATTTGATTTAAATAAATTATCACTAAGTAGGATATTTATATTCTAAGTTGCTATTTATTTTATGTTTAAAAGAATTCTTATTCTTGGTGCTGGTGGAAGCGGAAAGACAACCCTTGGAAAGAAGATTGGAAACATAATTAATGTAAGTAGTAGGAGTATTGATGATTTAAGATATTCTAACGACTTTAAGATTAGATTTTCTGATAAAAAGGAAATTAATAATTTGAATATCTTACTAAGAAAGAAAAAGTGGATATTGGATGGAGTATATGCTGAAAATTATATATATCCTGCTTTAAAAAAGGCTGATCTAATAATAGTCCTAAAGTCTAATAGATTAAGATTAATTTGTAATATTATAAAAAGAGAGATATTACGAAAAAAGAAGCAGAGTAAACCTTTATCTGAATTAGTAAAATTATTATATTGGTCACAAAAATACAAGTACCATAATGAAACAAAATACTTACCAATTGTAGAAAAGCATAAGAAAAAAATAATATTTTTAAAAAATGATTCTGAAAAAGATAATTTTCTCAAATCATTAACTCTTCTTACTTGATGAGACTATCCACGCCTTTGGCTATATAACGAAGTCTTTAAAAACCCTGAAATTAGAAATGAATAATACCTTAGCAGGTACGGACTGAAACAAATTCCGACACCTTGAACTCTTAAGAGTTTGAGGGACTGAAAATTTCGAAAATTTTCTGAAAACCCCTGCACTGTTTATAATATTTACATGGTAAAAACACACAAAGAAGAATCAGTTGTTGAAAAGGTAGCTCATGCTACGGAACATGTTTTAGAAAAAGTTGGCGGAGTTGCTGAAGAAGTTATTGAAAATATTGGAGAAGCAGTTGAACATGCTGTTGAGTCTGTTGAAGAAGTAGCTGAAGAATTAACTTCAGATAATGCTGATAAAAAGAAATCTGTTAAAGAAATAAAAACCGATGCTTCTGTAGATGACAAAAAAGCGAAATTGGCTGCGCGTTTGAAAGCTCTCGAAGGAAAATTCAAAGAAATTGAAAAAATAGATATTAAAGAAAAAGTTACTGGGGAAAAATCTGAACCTACGAATACAATAGTTCCAATTGAAGATTATTTGAAAGCATCTATGCATTTAGGAACTCGAGTTATTACTCCGCACATGCGAAAATATATTTACAAACGACGTGCTGATGGACTTGCAGTTTTCAATACGACTATGATTGACGAAACTATGAAAGAAGCAGGTAAATTTTTAGCTCAATATTCTCCTGAAGATATAATTATTGTATGTAAGAGAGAAGCTGGATGGCGTGCAGTTAAATTGTTTTCTGAAACTTTGGGAATTCGTGCGTTTATGAAAAAATATCCTGCTGGTATTTTGACAAATACTAATTTGAAAGAATTTTTTGAATGCAAACTTGTTTTTATTTGTGACCCTTGGCTTGACAAAAACGCTTTGACTGATTCAAATAAAATCGGTGTCCCCGTTTTAGGAATTTGTGACAGTAATAATTATAGATTTGGAATTAATCAAATTATTGCAGGAAATAATAAAAGTGCTAAGAGTTTAGGAATGGTTTTGTATTTACTTACTAAATTATATATTGAAAATCGCAAACTTAAAACAGATGTTCCAGGAATTGAACAATTTATTGAAGACTGGGTTAATTTAATTCCTCCGAAATAAATTTATATACTCTTCTGATTAATTGTTTTAATGGCTGAAGAAAAACGTTCTTTGAAATGGTTGTGGGTTGTGCTCTCAATTATAGGCTTGCTGATTTTTGGTCCTATCTCCATTTATGCTTTATTTTTTCTAATCATGGGAGGATATGGTGGGGGAATGTGGACGTTATTTGGACTTATTCCAATTGCAATTGTGGCGATGATTATTTTAGGGCTAGTTAGACTTTTCTCAAAAAAGAAAGATAATTCCGATAATAAAAAGAGTTATAAAGCTCAAAATGCTCCAAGAGTTATGAAAATGGAATATATATTTTATTTAGTAGGAATTGTTTTTCTATTTATTTCTGTGGGATATTTCATATATGAATATGTTTCCATTTTTCCAGACAGTGTTAAATTAGTTTTGCTTATTGTGGCTATTGTTGTTTTTTATATTCTTGCAGAATTTAAACGGGTGTCTGACAAATGATGGACTACTGGTATCCTTTTCTTGGTTGGAGCACATTAACTATTTCAACTATACTTGCAATAATTCTGTATGTAATATATAGAAAACTCTATCCTCTATTTTATTTAATTTCTATCTCTCTTTATGTATTTACTGCGGGTTTTATTATTGATGTATTTAACTTGCCTAAAGGGGCAATCTTAATGGTGCTTGTTGTTTCTGCATTGCTCTTTATGTGGATGGGTTTGCATTTCTCAAAAATATTTCAAAGTGATAATTTGAAAAAATAAATATGGAAAAAAATATTTTAATTATTATCTTAATTTTATCTCTCTTTGTTGGTTTTGGTACAATCATAACATATTACTCTCAAGATTATACTTATACTTTAAATATTAAAGAAGAAATTCTTACTTCTGAAGTTTATGTAACTTTAACAAATGGTATGACTTTTAATAGGGGAAGTAATTCTGTTTTCGGTATACCTCTGACTGAAGGAAATTGGACTTTTAATGAATCAGATAGAACTATTCAATCTGCTTCTTTGATTTTAGGTAATATGAACTTCAAAAATGAAGGAATTTTTTCTCGTGTTGTTGAAGTTCCTCGTTTCGTTACTTGTATTAATTTTAATGCTACTAGTATTGATTTATCCAAAAATAGTATTCTAAATCCGCGTTTATTCTGGCCAGAGTATACAATTAACAAACCAACTATAAGTGAACCTTATGCTAACATTGGTTCTATGATAGTTTATGATGACGGGGTTAATGGAGGTTATAATGTGCGTGAAACTGTGTATGGTTATGGTCCATCGTTGAGTCTTAAACCTGGAAAAGAAATAACTTATTATATCTCTTTGAAAAATGCGATGCCCGCAATTGCTAAAAGTAGAAATTCGGATGTTTTTAAAAATGTGAAAATTGAAGTTTATGAATTGCCTACAAAAAAGTTTAATCCTATATCGCCTGGTGTGACTTATGATTCTCTTGCCTATAATCCGACTTGTAATCTTCTCGCACAGGAATTTAATCCTGTTGAAACGATTGAGATTATTTAATAAGTATTTAATTATTTGAAATTAAATTATATAACTTCGCGAAACATTTAAAATACGGAACGCCGACGAATATTTGGAAATTAAATAAATATTACATTCTTAGGCGTAATGTTTATACAATGAAACCTGATGGTTTCAAGCATAAATATTGTAAAAATGAGAACGCAATATTTATACAATGAAACCTGATGGTTTCAAGCATAAATATTGTAAAAATGAGAACGCAATATTTATACAATGAAACCTGATGGTTTCAAGCATAAATATTGTAAAAATGAGAACGCAATATTTATATACTATATTTAAGCAAAAGACATTACGATGGAACACGTTATGAGTGTCTTACTATTTACCGTCGGAATTCATCGTCCGATTAATTACAGTAAGATATGAGGTATGCAATCGGTTATCAAAGTTTTGTTATGTAACAAACTTTGAAATAAATAGTATTTCAAAACTTATGCTTTATTTTTTGGAGCGAGTGCGAAAACTTTCTTAACTAAAAAGAAAGACATCATAATTATAATGCAATCTTGCCAGATGCATACGAGATCATTCTGATTTTTATAAAAAACTTAAACATTTTTTTGTAATCAAATCCAGTTGATCCCGCTGGCGGTTGCGGCTATCTGGTTTGACTTAGACATGCAAGTGTTTCCGCAAGGAACGCGAACTGCTCAGTAACACGTAGATAACCTGCCCTATTGCCTGCGATAGCCTCGGGAAACTGAGGGTAAGAGCGGATAGGCGCCGACTACTGGAATGTGTTGGCGCTCAAAATTTGCAATAGACTGGGTCTGCGGTGGATTAGGTTGTTGGCGGGGTAATGGCCCACCAAGCCTATGATCCATACGGGTTTTTAGCGAAAGGGCCCGGAGAGGGAGTCTGAGACACTACTCCCAGCCCTACGGGGTGCAGCAGTCGGGTATTTTCTGCAATGTACGAAAGTATGACAGAGCGAGCCAGAGTGATTTACCTTATTTTGGTAAATCTTTTGTGACATGTAGATAGTGTTACGAATAAGGACCGGGCAAGACTGGTGCCAGTCGCCGCGGTAATCCCAGCGGTCCAAGTCGCAACCACAATTATTGGGTCTAAAACATCCGTAGCTTGCTTGATAAGTCTCTTGTGAAATCTGACCTCTTAAGGGTCAAAGAGCAAGAGATACTGCCAAGCTAGAGACCGGGAGAAGTAAGAAGTACGGTCGGGGTACCGGTAAAATGGGCTGATCCCGTCTGGACTAACAACAGCGAAGGCATCTTACTAGCACGGTTCTGACAGTGAGGGATGAAGGCTAGGGGCGCAAAAGGGATTAGATACCCCTGTAGTCCTAGCAGTAAACACTGCACACTAAACATTGGGGCCTCTTCGAGAGGTTTCAGTGCTGTAGCGAAGGCGCAGAGTGTGCTACCTGGGAAGTATAGTCGCAAGACCGAAACTTAAAGGAATAGGCGGGGGAGTACTACAACGAGTGACGCGTACGGTTCAATTAGATTCTACACCGTGAACCTCACCAGAGCCGACAGCAGAATGAAGGTCAGACTGAAGGTCTTACCTGACACGCTGAGAGGAGATGCATGGCCGACGTCAGCCTGTGTCGTGAGATGACCTGTTAAATCAGGTAACAGGCGAGACCCGTATGTACATTTAAATTTCAATGTACAGACTGCCTTGGTAACAAGGAGGAAGGTTCGGGCTACGTTAGGTGAGTACGTCCCAAATGCTCTGGGCTACACGCGCGCGGCAATGCTGCACTCAAAGGGTCGCAACGCCGAGAGGCGACGCCAATCTCATAAACTGCAGCTTAGTTCAGATTGGGGGTTGCAACTCACCCCCATGACGCTGGAATTCGTAGTAATCGGGCGTTAGCAACACCCGGTGAATATGTCAATGCTCCTTGCACTCACCGCCCGTCAAACCAACCGAGTTTTGCATTGATGAGGCCCGTTAGGGACGAGTCTTTGTAAGACAAGGTAGGTTAAGTCGTCACAAGGTATCCGTAGGGGAACCTGCGGATGGATCACCTCCTATATTATATTTAGATAATGATAAAGAAAGTCACAAAATACTATTCGTTTCCGATTGCATACTGACGTGTTCAAAATTTTTGGAAAATCTTAAATATCGATTCCTTGTAACCTTCTTATTTCTAAAGCTATTTTTTGATCTTTAGC
>SICU01000007.1 GCA_009694755.1 Candidatus Pacearchaeota archaeon | reverse complement strand
ATGGGTATCAAATTTGCTGACGCAGATAAACATTACTCAACTATTTGGGTAGCTGCAGCTTACGATTGTTTAGAAAGAATTGAAAATTTAGAAAGAAGTAAATAAAACAAATCATCTAAAAATTAATGAAATACATCACAAAAACAAATGGCCCTTGCGTTATTCTTGCAGGAGCTGGAACTGGAAAAACACATAGCATCGTTGAAAAAATTAAATATCTTATTGAAAAAAAAGCATATCTTCCAGAAAATATCGTTTGTTTGACTTTTTCAAATGAAGCAGTAAATACAATAAGACAAAGAATACTCCCCTATTTAAAAAATCAAAAAATCGATACGCAATTTTTGGATGATCGACATGCTGATATCAAGAAGCACGATCGACATAATCAAGAACCAATAATAAGAACATTTCACGCTTTTTGTGCAGACATAATAAGAAAACACGGAGAAAAAATAGGCATAAAGGAAAATTTTAAAATAATTTTACCAGATGATGGAAAAATATTGCTCCATAAACACTTCAAAACACATCCAAGTTTATGCACTAAATATATTGAAGAAATAAGTATAGCAAAAGATTTAGGATATTCAGTAGAAAAATTAGAAAAAAAGGTAAATAACAGTTTGAAAGAAATAGATGAATTAGTAAAAGAATTAGAAGAATTAAAATTTCAAGTAAATACTGCTCACATAAAAAAAATAAACACTGAAGAATCTGAAAAGCTCAAAACAAAAAAAGAAGAGATAGAAGAAGAGATTAAACAACGAAAATTTATACATGCTTGGAAGTCTTACGAAAAAATAAAAACTGTAAAAAATGGATTAGATTATTCCGATTTAAATCATAAAGCTCTTGAAATATTAGAAAAATTTCCGGAAGTCGCAAATGAATACGAATACATTGTAATAGACGAATTTCAAGATACTAATAGACTACAATGTGAATTAATCAAAAAAATAGCAATCCATAAAAATATAACAATAGTCGGAGATTTAAATCAATCAATATATCGTTTTCGCGGAGCTTACAAAGATAATTTCAATTATATAAAAAAGGAATTGAATATCGGCGATTCAGATTTATTTAAATTAGATAAATCTTATAGGTCAACAAATAAGATTTTAGCCGTAGCACATGAATTAATAAGAAATAATTATAAAAATCAAGAAGAATGTTTTGAAGTAAAAAATGTACATAATGAATCTGGTGAAGAAGTTAAAATTTTTGAATTAAAAAACGGCAACGAAGAAGTTAGAAAAATAATAGGAATAATAAAAGAAGAAATATCTCTACAAACTCCTCTTCAAGAAATATGTGTTATTTTTAGAACACACCAACAAGCAAACCTTCTAAAAAAAGAATTAGATTATCAAGAAATATCTTATATTACTTTAAACAAGGAATCATTACTAAAATCCAGTTTAATAAAACAAATTCGTGCTTACTTAATTCTAACCAATAAATACAAAAATTTAGCAAGTGGAGGAGACAGCTCTTGGTGGGATTTAATGCATTTAGCATCGCTAAATAAAAATGAAGAAATTCAATTTGCAAAAGATTTAAGAGATTTACAAAAAAGTGAATGTATAACTAAAGAATTAATAGATAACGGATTAAAAAATATTTCAGAGCAAGTAAAAAATCATTTGAGTTCAATAATCAAAATAATAATTTCGTTATCCGAACAAAAAGAAACAACAAAAATAATCGAAAAGTTATATCAACTATTAGGTTTTCAAAATACTAACACAAAAGAAGAACAAGAAAATATTCTAGCATTAGAAAAATTCAATTCAATAGCTAAAGATTTCAGTGAAACAGAATCTCGCGAGTTAAGTTTGTTCCTTAATCATTTAGACGTTCTTGATGTTTTGAATATTTCAATTGAAACACCTACAATTTCAAAAGAAGGAATAAGAATAATGACAAATCACGCTACTAAAGGTTTAGAATATACTTCTGTTATAATGAGCTCAATGGCACAAAGGAAATTTCCTTTAGAACATAAAAATAGCAATATCATAAAAATCGAAGAATCAAATGACGATGAAAGTCAATTAGCCGAAGAACGCAGACTTTGTTATGTTGGTTGCACGAGAGCTAAAAAAAGATTATTTTTAACTTACGCAAAAGAATACGGAAAAAGAAGTTTTGAACCAAGCCAATTTTTAAAAGAAATGAATTATATCGAGAATAAAAATATAAATTTCATTAAAGATGAAACAAATTCATCTTTTCAAGAAGAAGAAAAAACAGAAATAAAAACAGCTGATAAACTTGAAATTGAAAATGTTCTTTTTTCAGTAAGTTCTTTGCAAAAATTTGATGAATGTCAGAAAAAATACGAATACAAATATATTTACAAAATGCCTGAACCAACTCCACAATCTTGGGAAGCAATAACTTTAGGTAATTTTGTCCATAAAGTTCTAGAAGATGGAGTTCGTAGAAATTTCAAAACAATAAAAGAATTTGAAGATTGCGCAAAGATAATACAAATGAATGAATTCAAAGAAGCAAATATAAATGAAGCAGTAAGTATGATAAAAGTTTTTGTTGAGAGAAATAAAAAAAGATATAATGAAAACTCATTAGTGGAACAAGGGCTTTCAATAAATTTGGATGGACTTAAATTTACAGGTTACGCTGACAGAATAGACATATCTGACAACGGAGAAATAACAATTGTTGATTATAAAACTGGAAAATCCGAAGTAAAACCGCGATATCGAAATTGGCAATTAGGACTTTACGCACTCGCATCAAGAAATTTTGGAACACCTAAAACTCTCGTTCTTGAAATGTTACAAAAAGACCACCCTTTGGAATTCAATATCGACAGCAAAGGTGTAGCAAAAGAAATTCATAGTTCAAGAACTCAATTTTCTTTACAAGAAGTAAGAGCTGAACTAATTGAAACAGCAAAAGCAATTTTACAAGCAAGACAAAATGGTTTCAAATCTTGTCCGGTTGAAAAGGGTTGTGAATTTTGCGAAGAATGGATTTATAACAAGAAGTAGATAAATTATTTAAATTTATCCGGAACTCTATATTCTGCCCAATTAACTTTTCCATTCAAAATCGCATCTTTAACACTATTTTCAGTTCCAGAAAGTTTGGACTTCCCACTTTTGACTTCAACAAAACTTACACCCGTAACATTTTTCTCATCAAGTCCGTGAAAAACAAGAAAGTCTACAGGTTTTCCAATAAATTTGCATTCAGTTGGTTTGAAAGGAAAATCCGGCAAGTAAGGAGCAAGTTGTTCAGAAAATTGTCCAGCTAACACAGCACGAGAACGAGCAATTGCATCTGCACGATGTTCAGGCAACTGCTGTTGCCAAAGTTTTTCGCGTCTAAATGTTCCAAGAGCGTGTCCAATTAAATAACCAATTATCAAACAGCCTACAACTAAAATAATAACGAAAATATTACTCAACACCATAAAAACAAAACAAAAATCAAGTTAATAAAACTATTTCTCTTTCTCTTCAGAAGCAAATACTATTTCTCCCTTAATTGCTTAGCATAGACAAGTTGAAACATATTTAAACCGTAAAAATGAATATGGAACTACAAATCCTCAAATAATTTCTCTAACAGTCGGATATAATCTCGTTGTGAATATTTGAGAAATTCTTGCAGGAGTTAAGTTATGAACTTTTCAAAGTTTCTGGTTTAGCATCTCTCATTTTAAATTTCCAGAAATTTTATGTTTATGTTCCTTAGCAAAGAAAATACTAGACATAATTGTAGAAATAAGAATACCTAAAACTATTCCAAGTGATAGAAAAACTGGAATGTGAATCCAAGACTCTGCGAACATTTTTACACCAATAAAAATAAGAATTATTCCCAACCCATAATTAATATGTGCAAAATATGCGTGTGCTTTTAAAATTACAAAATAAAGACTTCTCAAACCAAGTATTGCGAATATATTCGAAGTAAATACAATAAATGGTTCTTTAGTTATTCCAAATATTGCGGGAATTGAATCAAATGCAAAGGCAATATCGGTAATTTCTATAATTATCAAAGCTACAAAGAAAGTTGTAACAACCCATTTTCCATTTTCTTTTAAAACAAATTTGCCATTAGGATTATTTTTTGTAACATGAACGAATTTTTTTATTAATTTTACAGTAAAACTATCATGCGGATCAAAATCTTCCTCGTCTTTAAAGAAAATTTTAATTCCACCATAAATTAAAAATGCGCCAAATAAATACATTATCCATTCAAATTTTGAGATTAATGCTCCCCCTATTCCAATCATTATTCCTCGTAAAAACAAAGCTCCGACAATTCCCCAAAATAAAATTTTATGTTGATAGTCTTGTGGAATTTTAAAACTTAAAAATACAAGGAGAATAACAAAAAGATTATCTACACTTAAACTTTTTTCAAGAAGATAACCTGTCAAAAATTGCAAACCGATTTCTTCGCCCCATTGAAGCCAGATAAAATAATTGAATATCATTGAAAGAGTAAACCAAACACCACTCCAAATGAGCGCTTCTTTTATTGAGAGAGTATGTTTTTTTCTATTAAAAATACCCAAATCCATAAATAAAAAAATTACAATTAAAAATATGAAACTACCCCACATAATCAAAGGAGAAACTCCGGGAATATTTATCATCTAAAAGATAAAATAAATAATAGTATATAATCCTACCTAAAAATGTTGAAAATATTAAAAAATAATTAAGCTTTAGAAACTTTGACAGCTTTTGGACCTTTTTCGCCTTGTTCTATTTCGAAAGTAACTGATTCATCTTTAGTCAAAGAAGAAGCTCCAACTAAACCAGTGCTATGAACGAAATATTCTTTTCCATCGTCACTAATTATAAATCCGAATCCTTTCGATTCATTATAAAATTTTACTTTACCATTCATTTGTATTTCCTTATAATAAAATTATTTTTATGGTTTATAAATCTTTCTATTTTTTAATTTTGTTCAAAAATATCCTCGATTAAAATACAATTCAAATAAAAATTATTTTTCTTTCTCATCGGAAACAATAATTTCTTCATCTGCAATCAAAACAACATCCGCAACTTTATCGCCTTCTTTAAGTTTGACAATTCGAACACCTTGAGTTGCACGTCCCATTTCACGTAAGTCATCAACAGAAATTCTAACAATCATTCCTTTTGTCGTCGTAGCAATAATCGAACTATCATCAGTTACAGGAAGAGAACGAATAACATTACCGTTTCTATCTTCAGTTCGAATATTAATTACGCCTTTCCCTCCTCGTCCAGTAAGACGATATTCATCAAGAGAACTTCTTTTACCATAACCTTTTTCAGTAATTGAAAGTATAGACATATGTTTATTTTGTTCAACAGGAACAAGTGAAACAACTAAATCTTTTGTATTTAATTCAACGCCTTTAACTCCGTAAGAAGAACGTCCCATTGAACGAACCTCGTCGGCATTAAATCTAATTGCTTTTCCATCTTTAGTAGTCAATAAAACTTCTTGCTTGTCTGCAACTCTCATAACACTGATTAAAGTGTCGCTTCCGTCAGCAGGCATATTCATAATTCTTACACCAGTGCTTCGAGGTTTAGCAATATCTTTCAAAGCCAATTTCTTAACAATTCCAAGTTTAGTAACAAACATCAAATAATCTTTTTCAAAATCAGAAACGGACAAAACATTTGCAATAGTCTCATCACGCAAATTCAAAAGATTGATAATCGCTTTACCTTTACTTATTCTTTCACTAGCAGGAATATCATTTGCTTTAAGCCAATACAAACGTCCACGAGAAGTAAAGAACAATAAATAATCGTGAGTTGAACAAGTAATAAGTCTATTAACGAAATCTTCGTCTTTCAAATCTGCACCAGTAACTCCGACACCTCCGCGTTTTTGTTCTTTATACGATTTAACATCAACACGTTTAATATAACCAGAATTAGTTACCATTACGACAACATCTTTCTTTTCAATTAAATCCTGTTCAGTAATTTCTTCAACGCGTTTCAAAACTTTCGTGCGTCGTTCATCACCATATTTATTTTTAATTTCGGTAATTTCTTTTTTAATAACTTTCAAAATTTCTTTTTCACTTGAAAGAATATTTTCCAAGTCAGAAATAATTTCTTTCAATTTCTTTTCTTCTTCTCTAAGTTTACCCGCTTCCAAATGAGTAAGTTGTTGAAGCCTAATTTCTAAAACTGCTTTTGCTTGTCTTTCAGTCAGTTCAAATTTTTTAATTAAAGATTCAAAAGCGTCTTTAGCATCTTCAGATTTTTTAATCAATTCTACAATTTTATCAATATCTTTCAAAGCAATTAAAAGTCCAATAACAATTTCCAAGCGATCTTTTGCTTTTCTCAAATCAAATTCACCTCTGCGTCTAACAACAAGCTGTCGATATTTAACGTATTCAAAAATAATATCTCTCAAATTCAAAACACGAGGTTGTTTACCTACAAGAGCAAGTAAATTAGCATCAAATCTTGTTTCAATATTAGTTAATTTATACAATTGATTCAAAGTAAATTTGGACTCTACACCTTTTTTCAATTCAATAACTATTCTAACTTTTCCTTTTGCAGATTCATCACGCAAATCAGAAATATCTGGAAGTTTTTTATCAGTAGCAAGTTGTGCAATATTCTTAACCAAATCAGATTTATTAACCATATATGGAATTTCTGTAACTATAATTGAAGTCTTTCCTTTTTTGTCTTCTTCAAGTTCAGTTCTCGCACGAATAATAATTCTTCCTTTTCCCGTGCGATACATATCTTTTATACCACCAGTAATCATTCCACCAGTTGGAAAATCCGGCCCTTTTACAAAATTAGTAAGTTCATCAACTGTAATATTTGGATTATTTATGTATTCAATAATCGCATCACAAATTTCACTTAAATTGTGAGGAGGAATATTTGTAGCCATTCCAACTGCAATTCCAGTAGCTCCATTAAGTAATAAATTAGGAAGTTTGCCGGGCATAGTTTCTGGTTCTTTCAAAGAGTTATCAAAATTTGGACGCATGTTAACAGTTTCTTTTTCTAAGTCTACAATTAATTCAGCAGAAATTTTACTTAATTTTGCTTCAGTATATCTTTGCGCAGCAGGAGAATCTCCATCCATACTTCCAAAGTTACCTTGTCCGTGAATAAGCGGATATCTTAAAGAAAATTCTTGCGCCAAACGAACAAGAGAATCATAAACTGCAATGTCTCCGTGAGGGTGATATTTACCAATAACTTCTCCGACGACAGTAGCAGATTTACGCGTAGGTTTTGAAGCGTCAAGTCCTAAAGTATGCATCGCATATAAAATTCTTCTATGAACTGGTTTCAATCCATCTTCAACGGAAGGCAAAGCTCGGTCAACAATAACAGACATTGCATAATCAATAAACGCTTGTTCCATTTCTTCAACAATTTCCGCACCATAAATTCCACGTTCGTCTCCAATCTGTTCTTTTTCACGACGCTTTTGTTCATGCGCAGCTATTTCTGAATCGATTTTCTTTTCTTTTTCAATTCCATTCTCTCCGTTTTCAGCCATCAAATATCAATCTGCGCCTCCGACGCGTGTTCAGCAATAAATTTTTTACGAGGTTCAACATCATCGCCCATCAACTTTGAAAATACTTCATCAGCTTTAACAGCATCAGCAATTGTAACTTTTTTCATCATACGAGTTTTAGGATCCATCGTAGTTTCCCATAATTGTTCGGGATTCATTTCTCCAAGACCCTTGAAACGTTGAACATCGGCATTATCTCCGATTTTAGACAAGAGTTCCTTCAATTCTTTATCGGAATAAACATAATGGTCTCCTCTTTTTCTTATTCTATACAACGGAGAAACAGCAATGTAAATATTTCCCTGTTCAATTAATTTAGGCATAAATCTAAAAAAGAAAGTTAAAAGTAAAGTTCTAATGTGTGCACCATCTACATCCGCATCAGTCATAATAATAACTTTAGAATAACGTAATTTTTCAATATTAAATTGGTCATTTATTCCTGTGCCCGTCGCAGTAATTAAATTTGCAATTTCTTCATTCGACAAAACTTTAAGAGGAGGTGCTTTTTCAACATTTAAAATTTTTCCCTTCAAAGGTAAAATTGCCTGAATTTCTTTATTGCGTGCTTGTTTTGCAGAACCGCCAGCAGAATCTCCTTCAACAAGATAAAGTTCAGTCTCTTCAGTTTTATTTGAAGAACAATCTGCAAGTTTTCCAGGAAGTCCTCCGACAGAAAACGCATTTTTACGACGCACAAGTTCTTTCGCTTTTTTCGCAGCTGCTCGAGCTTTTTGAGCTTCAAGAGCTTTATCAACAATACGACGAGCAATAGGGGGATTCTCTTCGAAAAATTCAGTCATCGCAATCATACAAACACTATCAACAATTCCTTTAATATCGCTATTTCCTAATTTCGTTTTAGTCTGTCCTTCAAATTGCGGTTCAGGAACCTTAACAGAAATAATTGCAGTCAAACCTTCACGAACATCATCACCTGTTACATTTCCATCTTTCAATAATTTATTTTTATTAGCATAATCATTTATTGCTCTCGTCAAAGCAGTTTTAAATCCGACAACGTGAGTTCCACCTTCAATAGTGTTAATAGTATTTACAAAACTCAAAACATTTTCCTGATAACTATCATTATATTGAACAGCACATTCAACAATAGTCTTATCTTGCTCTTTCATAAAATAAACTGGTTTAGCATGTAAAGCTTGCCTTGATTTATTTACCCACTTGACAAAATCAATAAGGCCACCATCATATTTGAAAGTCTCGCTCTTATCTGAGATTTTATCAGTCAAAGAAATCTTAACTCCTTTATTCAAAAAAGCAATCTCTCTAAAACGAGTTTCTAAAACTGAAAAATCAAACTTAACTGTGGAGAATATCGTCTCATCTGGTGTAAAATCAATAGTTGTTCCAGTTATCTTTTTATCAATTTCTCCAATAACTTTCAATTTGGAAACTGGTTTTCCAATTTCATATTCTTGTTGGTAAATTTTTCCTTCTCTTCTAACTGTAACTTTAAAATACTTTGATAATGCTGCAACAACGCTAATACCTACGCCGTGAAGTCCTCCAGAAATTTTGTAAGAACCTTTATCGAATTTTCCTCCAGCGTGAAGTTTAGTAATTACAACTTCGACTGTGGGAATTTTATAAACTGGATGAGGGTCAACTGGAATTCCTCTACCGTTATCTTCAACAGTCACACTTCCGTCGGCGTTTAAAGTTACATCAATATCTGTGCAATAACCAGCCATCGCTTCGTCAACAGAGTTATCCACAATTTCATCAACTAATTTATGAAGTCCGTATTTACTCGTGCTTCCGATATACATTGCTGGACGTAAACGTACGCCTTCCAGTCCTTCAAGAACTTTAATGTTTTCGCCCGTATAACCTTTTTCAGCCATAACTTAACAAAAAAGCAAACAACCTTTATAAACTTCACATAGAAAATTAAACTAACTTCCAATGATAAACTCTATCGCCATAAAAACCAAAATTCGCCATAGGTTTTCCGATTCTATCTAACTGAACATTTTTAAAACAAATGCGTAATTGAGGATCAGAACATAATTTAACATAAATTGTATCGCCTTTCTTAATCCGATAATCTGAAATTTTATCTTTACGATTAGCAATCGAAATAATTACTGCATTAAAATCAGGATTAATATCTTCAAGTTTCAAACGATAAACTGGAATCTCCTCGCGGGCATTAAAAAAATCAAAACCTCTCCCAATATAAACACCCATAAGATTTATTTCTTCGCCAAAGCTTTCTTGTGAACATTTTTATAAGCTTCAGTCCAAGCAACTCTTTTTTTATCTCTGTGTAATTTCAAATGACTTTTATGACATTTTGAACTGCAATAATAATTAGTGCTTCCATCATTCTTAAACAAATAAGTTCCTCTGAAATCTTCTTGTTCCTTACCACAAAAAATACATTTAGCGAGAGCCATCGGTTTAAGCACGAGCTCCTTTTGTAGGCGTAGTTCCACGAGCACGACGAGCTTCAATTTCAGTCTCGCGTAATATAATGAAGTCTCCAATTCGAACAGGACCTTTAACATTTCTACGCATTTCTTTTCCAGTATTTTTTCCTTCAAGAATCTTGCATTCAACTTGAGTAATTTCGCCTCTTGCACCAGTGCGTAAAACTAATTTTTCAACAACAGCCATTGCAGGAGGTTCATTAGAAAGTCTTCCTGGTGAAGCAGAAGGTCCTACATTTGCCTGATCTTTAACAGGACGAGGTTTATTTCCACCCATGATTAATCTCCTTCGGCTTTATGTAATGCCTGAATTTCTTTGTCAGCAGCGCCAACATCTATAATTGCAACAGCACTTGTAGAAACCGGAATTCCGACAGCCATACCTAATTTTTGTTTAGAATCTACTTCAAAGCAAGGAATCTTTTTTTCCTTAGCAATTGCAGAAAGATGAGCAACAATTTCTTTAGGATTTACATCAGCAGCATAAAAAACAGCTTTAGCAACATTACGTTCAATTGCTTTGGTAACTTCGTTAGTTCCCTTATCAACTTTTCCAGTTTTTCTTGCCTTTTCAATTATTGCGTAGTAATCCATTTTTGTTTTAACCAACGACTAAAAGAAGCACGCCTCCTAAAGTCATCGGCAATAATCTGTTGAAAAAATGAGTTTATAAAACTTTCTCTTAGTCTTGAAAGTTTTAGGTAAATAAAAATAATATTCCTAATCTACAAAAAAATTAAATCGTTAAAAAATAAATTTTTAAATTTGAATTTTATTATGGACACTTATCATAACACGTTTTTACTTTATCCCAATATGCTATAGTTGCCTTTTTTTTATGTCCTGTAGGCCCACCATTATGAATGCGCGCCAAATCTTCACAAGTCCAAGTTTTTTTCAAACGTTCAGGATTTGCTGTTGCTGCCCGCGCCCAATTTGCATACATTATTTTTTCAGATAATGCTTTTCTTTCATCCTCTGTCAATTTGCCAGTTTTTCCAGACAAAGAAGTTGCTAAAACTCCGTCCAAAGTAGAATCATAATTTGTCGCATAACCTATCGTGCCTTGTTGAATTTGATAAGGTCCATGAGAATTTCCCCCATCTCCAATGGCACTAGAACCTCCATTCTTTTGACCTCCAGTTTCAACTTCACGAATACAAGCAACAAAACACTCCAATTTAGGACAAACAACATTTGAAGGCAGTCCAGTTGAAGGAGATAATTGATAACTTTTATCAGAATTAAAATATTCAAACAAAGTCAAAACAATTCCAAAAAAAATAATCGTAAAAATATAAATCCACTCTTTTCGCATGAGCTAATTTAATTTAAAACTATTTAAATTATTCGATAAACTTTTAATTTTTCCAACAAACTTCAACCATATCCGTTCTTTCTCTTGGAGCAATATCTACATCCTCAATTTTTTTTTGAATACCTGCTCTAAATAAAATTTCCCCAGTATACGCAATCATTCCACCATTGTCTACGAGAAATTCACGAGCAGGACAAAACATTTTAGCACCACGCGCTTCACACATCAAACGACACATTTCTTGCAATCGTAAATTACAAGCTACACCTCCACCCAAAACTAATTCTTTTTTTCCAGTATGAGCGAGAGCTCTTTCAGCCGATTCAACAAGCATAGCAAAAACATGTTCCTGCATAGAAAAAGCCAAGTCTTCAATTTTAACACCTTTATCATAAAGCTGTTTCATTTTAGTTAAAATTCCTGAAAAAGAAACATCCATCCCTTTTATAGAATAAGGCAATTCAATAAATTTACCATTCTTAGCTTTTTCTTCTAACACAGGACCAGCAGGAAACGAAATTCCAACATATCTTCCAAATGTATCAATAAAATTACCGACGCCATTATCAAGAGTTTCTCCAAATACTCTATATTTTCCCATAGCAAAAGAAATTATTTGCGTATTTGCCCCAGAAGCATAAAGTAAAACGGGATTAGTTGCACCAACAGATTGTCCAATTTCCAAATGTGCAATACAATGATTCACAGGCACTAACGGAACATTCAAACGTAAAGCTTGAAGTTTAGCAAAATTCAAACCAGCAAGTAAACAAGGCGCTAAACCAGGAGCATTCGAAACTGCTATTGCTTCTATGTCTTTATCGCAACATCCCGCCCGAGAAAGTGCATCGTCCCAAATTTGTTGCGCAACAAGTTTATGATGTTCAGCACCTTTCACAGGAATAATTCCACCAGAAACGGGTTTATACATATCTTTTACATTAGCTAAAACTTTCCCATTAGACACAACACCAACGCCAAAAGTATGGGCCGTAGTTTCTATTCCAATTATCATATAAATTACAGAAATAACTAATATAAAAAGATAATTAAAAAATTCCCTTGCCCTAAAAATTAAAATAATTGACGCAGTTCGGCGCTTCGCGCCTCACATTTATTGAAGCCAATTTATTAATGAGCAATTTATAGAGTAAATTGCGAGCTTAAAAATTCACCGAAGTAGATTGAATTTTTTTTGTGAGCAATTTATAGAGTAAATTGCGAGCTTAAAAACGTCAGTTTTTTTTGTGAGCAATTTATAGAGTAAATTGCGAGCTTAAAATTCCACCAAAATTGTAAGGCTTTTTAATTTTACACTTAAAAATACTATCGAAACAAAATTTCAGAACATTAAAGTCAGTTGAAGAAAAGAAAAAAATAAAAAAATAAAGTTTACGAAAAAAAAGTTAAATTACTTCTTTTTCTTTTTACGTCCGCCTCGAGACATTTTAGCCTCACAGACATTACCACTACCATCAACATAGTATAAGTAACCTGATTTTCTCTTGACGACATTTTTTACAACAATTGATCCCATGAACACCTCCTTTTTACGTCGGATAACCTAAAATATCGTCGCTTATATTTAAATCTTTGCTTTTCCGACGATAAAACGAACTTCTTTTTTGTATTTTTCGTCGAAAGGAATTTCTAAAAAAGAACGAAATTTACAAGGCGCTTTAACACAGAAAGTGAAAGGTTTGACTAATTTATATTCGATAATTCTATTTTTTTTATCCAGCCATACAATAAAAAAAGAATAAAATACAAACCAAGAATGAATATCTACTAATTTATCGCAGTTATAATAAAATAAACGAATAGAAGTTTTAGAAGAAGAAAACATCAAACCAATAAATTGTGTAAACGAATTAACTTTTAAAACATTAAAATCAAAAAAAATATGTTTATTGCGATAAACTTTGAAAAACATATTAAATATCTTTCATTTCAGACTTAATCTTCGACATCTTACCAATTTTATCAGTAATTTTATCGGACTTACTTTCCATATCTTTCTTTTTATGCACAAGTTGCGCATCTCGTCCAGTTAATTTAGCAATTAATCTCTGTAACATACTTTCTTTCTTATGATTGTCAGAAATATTTGTAGATGTTTTTACAATAGAACTTTTCAAAGAAGATTTCTGTCGATTCAAAGAAGACATTTCAGAATCAATATCTTTCATAGCACTAGAAAGTGCAGATTTTCTTACAAATTTTTTTACAACCATATTACCTCTATAATATAAAATAAGATTGTCATATTTATAAACGTTTCTTTAAGCTCGTCGTAAGCTTATCAATTTCAATTATGCCTCTTTGATAAGAACCTGTTGTGATATAATTGCTTTTGTAAGCTCTTTCAAGAACATTTTTTTGTTCATTTAAGTTTCGCATAGCTTTAGCAACATCAGAAAATTGAGTTTTTTTAATATAATCGACGTGAGAACTCCATTCATTTGCCTGTTTTTTAATTCTGCGATTCCAAAAATAATTCAAAAGCACCATAGAACTAATCAAAAAAATAAAAACTCCGAAATAAATCCACGAGGAAAAATCTTTTTTCTCTACAGCAGGAATTAACAATAAATCTGATTTTGGAAGATTGATTTGAGAAACATCAAGCCACAAAGAACCAACATGGGTAACCATAGAAACAAGAACAACTCCCGAAGGATAATTTGCCCCCAAATTTGAAAATTGTTCAAATGAAGAACGAGTAGAAACAGCAATAGTTTTTTCAGAAGACTCAAGAATATTCCCATTTAAATCATAAATAATAAAAACAAAAACCACATTATTTGAAGTAGACGGATTATAATCTAATTTATACACATCAATCGTTGGAGAAATAGTAATTTCATCAAAAGAAATTTTAGTATCTTTTGATTCATCAAAAATTATAGACACATCAAATTTTTTAGGTAAATCTGATTCTTTTCCAAAAATAACTGGAATGATAAATAATTCTTCAAGATTATCGTAAATCACAACTTTACCAAAATAAATTCCAGGAATAATTTTAGAATCGCCTAAAATTAAAGAAAATGAGCCATAAGTTTCTTTATCTACATTTATTGATTCTTCTTGCAAATAAGCAAATGGAACATTAGAAATAAATTTTGCTTTAAAATTCGCAGAATCTCCATCGTTAAAAAAACTAATTGGAAAAGTCGATTTTCCAGAAGAAACAGTAATTATTTGAGGAGTATGTAAAATTGGTTCAGCAGAAACAAAACCAATTAAAAATAAAATTAATAAAATTAATAAAATTTTACGAATCATTTTAAATTTTTCTCCGTTTAAATTTCGGCACTGCATTTTGTTTACGTCTGAAAAAGATTATTGAAACAAGTACAAGCATCAAAGCAACAAATACTCCGATTATCGCCAACCAAGTTTGCAAAGTTAAAACTGTGTCTGAAATTTTAAAGTGAGCGCTCGAAGTAGCAAAACCTCCGGGATAAACAAGTTCCACACCTAAGACATAATCTCCAGGTTTAAGTCCTTTTGTAGAAAATCGTTTACTATAGCTTTTAGTTCCTTTAACATAGAATGTTTCAGATTCTTTATAATGAGTAGAATCGCTAAAATCTTTAACGACATAATTCATCGTAACATCTACTCCGGAACCATCTCCAACTTCTGTAAGTTCAATCAAAACGGGTAATCTTTGCCCTGCACGAAGAACACGATACAAATCAGGAATAGTTACCGTAGCGTCGAATAAAACTCCCTCACTAATAACATTTAACAAAACAAGAGTTTCTTGAGTAACCCCTTGATACGTCAATAAAATTTTACCTGCATAAACTCCAGGTTCAGGAGCATTTACAGTAAATATCAAAGATTTACTTTCTCCTGGAGCAAGAATAATATTTGATTTATCAAAAATAATATACTCCGATATTCCCAAACTACTAACAATAAGAGTTATAGGTATAGTCCCGGTATTTTCAACAATTATTTCATTAGATTCTGAAGTTCCGGAAACAATGCGAATATTTGTATTAGTTTTACTTGTTTTAAAACTTGGAACAGCCACAGAAGCTCCACCGCCACCTCTGCCCCCACCCCCAGAACTAGCGGCTGCGGCAGGAGCACAAGCGCCACAATCAGTAGAACAAGTAGTGCAAGTTTCAGCACCGTTACAAATAGCATCCCCGCAAGAAGTATCTCCTTCTACAGTTAATCCAAGAGAAGCTTCCGAAGAAGCGTGCGCAGAAATAGATTTATTATTTAAATTATCAATCAAAGAATTAATAAAAAAATTAGATAACAATAAAATAATTAAGAAAGAAAGAATTGAAAAAAAAAGATGTTTTAGATTTACCATTTTATTTAATAAGATTAACCCTCTTAAATATCTTGTGAATATTGAGATAATTCAATTTTTACAAAACCACTATAATTTCCAAAAGAAGTATCCTTTTTAGAAATAAGAGATATCGGTATTGATTTTGTCTCTCCAGAAGAAATTTTAATAAATGAAATTTTTTCAAAAAGCGGAGCAATATCGCCATAGAACATAAACTGAACTTCAATATCAAAAGAATACTTATTTTCAACAGAAACTCTACGCGTAATTTTACTACCCTTCACAATACTTCCAAATACAAGTGCTGAAGAATTTAAATCAAACCCTACGACATTTTCAGTTACGGACACAGAAGCAGGAAATTCTATAACTTGTAAAACAACAGGTGCTCTAAAAAAAAGAAATGAAGAATATAAAAAAGTAATTAATGAGATAATTGCTAAGACTATAATTACTCGTTTCATTTTTTAATTTTCTTCAATCGACTTGAATAATTTAAATCTTTTTGCCGATTAAAAAGTTTAATTTTTCTAAGATTATTAATTATAAAGTAAATTAATATTAAGAAGATTAAACTTCCCCCAATAATTAGATAAATTAGAACTGATTTTTGAGGAATGATTGTGATAGTATCCGAAAAAAGACTAAAATTTCCAGGATAAACAATTTTTAATTGTAAATTATATTCTCCAGATAATTTTTCCGTATCAAAATAACTTATAACTGTTTGTTCTTCCCAAGGTTTAATATCGATGGAAGGTGTCCTAAATTCATAAAATTCATTTAATGAATTAGTAAGATTTACATCGACATAAACTCCCGAAAGTAAAGAATTCCACGAACTCCGTAAGTTAATATAAAATTTATGAATTCCCCCTGATGGGAGAGTTTTAGTAAAATTAACTAAATATACATTTAAAGAACCAACCTTAAAAGAGGAATTTATTTCACGAATCGTTCCCTCATAATTTATACGCGCACGAGCAGTATAATTTCCAGATTGAAGAACGTTACCTTCCAAATATTTTCTAAAATAACGATCTCCAGGTGCAGAAATTATAACGGGTGTAAAATTCATAGAATGTAAAATAAATTTTTCATCTGTAAAAAAATCAATGACTACATTAGAAAGATTGAGTTCTTGTTCTCCTCGATTTATAACATGAAATTCAATAGGCACTCTTTCTCCGACATTAGAGTCTGGAACTGATAAAGAAATTTCACCATACAATCCAGGATAGGGAATAAAAACACTAATTATTGCACCAATTTCGACTGCTGTTCCAATAAATGAACTTTCGGAAGATTTTTCTCGTAAAGAAACAGTAATACTATGTTTACCTGGTTCTGGAACTGTGTCGGGAAATTGAAGAGAAACAACAAAAGAAGAAGAACCAGTAACAGTTTGCGCAGAGGTCGTTACATATTCCGCCAAATCTCCTCCAATCAAAATATCTAAAACTTCTTCAGGATTTTCAGATATCGCCGTAAAAGTGATGTTATTATTTAATCCAGGGAAAAAGTCTATTGTTTTTAATGCAGGTGTAATTCCCAAAGAACTAACAAATGAAAAAGAAAAAATAAATAAAATCAAAAAATCGATGCACCACCGCCCACTAAAGTGGGTGGTTTGATTGGTGCTCGATTCATCAAAAATCTTTGATTTTTGAATGCCTCGCAAAGCGGTGCTTTGCTTAGTTTGGATGCAAGAAACTTCTTCTTGAAGAGAAGTTTCTGCACAGAAATTTGTAGTTCTAAACAAATTTCTTATGCTCGAAGTGTTCCACACCCTAAAGGGTGTGGTTTTAGACAAACACTTCAACATAATAAGCTGACTTAATGTCAATAAACGCATTGTAAAATCTCAAGCTACTGCAAATGCAGTTGCAGTGATAACGTCATTTAATGTTCCAGTTAAAGAATCTGAAGGAATAGTTAAATTAAAATCAATTCGAATTGTGTCTGCTGAATCTACAAATTGAAAACGCCCGCAAAACAAAGCAGAACTAGTATTCACATCATAAAATAAATTCAATGAAAGAGCATCAGTTCCTCCAGAAGAATTAAGACAACTACTTGCTTCAACATTTGAAATATTCCATTTATAACTTGGAGAAGTGCCCCCAATAAAATTAGCCGCAGTTTTAGTCCCACTTAAATTAAGAGTTAAATTTACATTTCCTAAATTTTGTAATCGTAAACCTCCCAAAGTTTGGAGAGTCCAATTTCCATTAGTGACATTATTCGTAGCAAAAGTATTCAAACCAGCTGAAGACACTCCAGAATTTACTCTCCCAGAACCCCAATTAATACCCGAAGTTGTAAAATTAACTGATGCAACTGTTTCAACCGTGACATTCGCCTCACCTGTGCTCGTAACATGTCCAGAAATAACATTAAATAAGTCCTTAGAAGAACGATAAACTAAAAAAATAGAAAATATTGAAAGAACAATTAAAACAACTGTCAAAAAAGTAAGTACCTTTGGACTAACCATAATTTTCTCCAGAATTAGGCGAGCTTCCCTCTATAACAAGTTGAACATTTCCTTGATTTGAATTTGTTTCTACAAAATCAATTTCAGTTTTATTAAATTCGCCAATCTTCAAAACAAAAACATTAAGCGTAATAGAAATAATAGAAAGAACCAAAGTTAAAATAAGTAAACTAACAATTAATTTTTGAGACGTTTTCATCATACACCTTAAATTAAATAAAACTAATCTGTATATAAAGATTGTCATATTATTTATTATTTATTATTTATTATTTATTATTTATGACTTGAATTAACTTTTTTGCGTAACATCAAGAACCAGACAAGATTCAAAATAACGAGTATTCCGACAATAACTCCAAGAAGAGTAACTAAATTATTACTAGATTTTCCCCCAGCAGATTTTATAACATAACCTAAACCAACTACGTTTATTTCGTCATCAGAAACTTCTAAAGTCAATTCGTGTTGTAAAGATTGTTCTCCAAATTTAATAATTGCTTTAGCAGGATATGACCCTTTTTTAACACCTTCAGTATCCCAAAATGCAACTAACACTTTTTTATCAAATGCGTCAATATCATAAGTTGCAGATTTAAATTCTGCAAGTATCGCTTCCTGTTCATTAAATATCTGCATCGTAATGTAAACTCCTTGCATAGGAATATTCATAGGATTTTCAGCTAAAAATTCAAATTTTGCAATGCCTCCCAAAGCAAAATCGTTAACTTCAACATTATTAATCTTAAGTGTGTCTGCACCGACGGCAAATTCTCTTTCTAAAGAAATAGTTGATTCATCATAAAGAACAGTCGCAACAGCTCTATATTTTCCAGATTTGACAGATGAAGTATCCCAAATTACCGCAAGCTCACGACGTTCATGACTAGGCACAGGAATTTCATTAGTTATCAAAGAAGCAACTTTTTCATTAAGAGGCGTAAAAATTTCAATCACTGCTTTTGCACGAGCTATATCTAAATCTCCTTTACTAACTATTGGAAACACGAAAGCAATACCTCCTTCTTTTGCAGAAGAAACGCTCAAAGAAGATTCCACATATTTACCAGGATATGGAACATCAACAACAACCTTCGTAATAATTCCCACAACCGAACCAATATAATTTTCTCCAGATTGAGAAGTATCCGGAATTTCTATAACAAGAATATCTGCACTATGTTTTCCAGGAGCAAGTCCGCCAGGTGTTTTGAAAGAATACGACACAGATTGACTTGCAGTCGTTGGTTCAAATATGAATGAAAAATTAGAAAGTTTAAGACTTTGATTAAGTTCTCCTTGTGGCAATGCAATAAGTTGAACTTTTTTTCCTTCAAAATTAATAATGTCAAAAGAAAGTTTATGTTCTTCGCCAGGAGTATAAGAAATAATTTGTTGTGCAGGCGTTACTCCAAATCCAGAAACAGAAACTGAAGAAATCAAAACAAAAAAACAAACAATCAAAAGAAGTTTCATGAATCCTCCGATGAAAAATTTAAGCCAGTAACGAATAAAGTTCCAACATTTTCCCCGAGATTATAGGTAGTAACAGATAATTTTTCTGAACCACCATTTATAACAATAAGCGAATCATCGTCGGAAATAGCAAGTTTAAAAGTTGCAGGAGATTCAAGAGTAACTACTCTTATATCTGAAACAGAATTTGCAACGACTTTCCAATAATATTTTCCAGAATCAAGAGAAAAAGTTTCTCCAGCTAAATATAATTGAGATGAATTAAATGAAAGATTTGTGTCAATCAAAATCGAATTTCCAGCAGGAAATGAAAAAAGTAAAGGCAAGGAATCTCCAAGAGGGGCAATTACAAATGGTTGAGTATATCCCACAAATCCTGCAACAAGTAAAAGACTTCCAATTATCAAAACAGCATCAATTATTAAAATATGTTTTTTTTCAAACATTATCCTGGAACCTCCGCAAAAGTAAATGTAAAAGTGACTGTTGATGTTTTCAAACCAGGTCCTTCGCCAGACGGAACTGTAATATTAATGTCTATTTCAGCACTATCTGTAACATCTGTAAAATTTAATGAGCTAATAAAATTAGAAGAAATAAGTGGAAGAGAAGTATAACTTGTAACGGAAGATGCCCAAATAAACGAGCCATTTTCAGAAATTCCGTTAGTTGTTACATTCGCAATTTTTGCTTGATAGTTACTTGAAGGATTTGCTACACTTTGCCACAAATTAGTTGCACTTAACTTAACATCTGTCAAAGCATTCCCATTATTAATTAAAATAAATGGTTTCGGAGAATTACTTTCAGTATTATTTGAGCTTAAATAACCAATACTTCCAAATGAGACTACACTAATATTTAACGAAGCACTAATTAAAGCTTGTAAACTAATATTGAACGGCGCAGTAAACGAACCAATTAATCCTTCACTATCTATGCCTCTAACCGACCATTTGTAATAATCATTATTGTCGCTAAAGCAATTTAATTGCTCGGGTGTTGAAGAACTAATAGCGTAACTAGATGAATCTGGAGAGAGAAGATTATTTCCATTGAAAACTGTGTCCGCACAAGTGCTTGCAGCCTTCAAACTAATATTTAAATCATAAGTTATACCATCTCCCAAATCATCATCACTGCCAGCCCAAATAAAATTTTGAGTTGTGCGATTAAGCGTAATTGAACCATTGCTTGGCGAAATAAGAGTCACATTAGGAGGAGTATTTTTCACAGTTAAGTTACTTGAATTAACACTAAAACTATCAATCCCATCATTCAAAGTAAATCCAGCAGTCCAATTATGTCCCTTTGTAGTATTTCCTTTTCCAAGCGTCGCAATAAATGTAGTTCCATTAACGTAGCTGTTATTATATTCAAAAGTCAAATGAAGGTTAGTGCTATTATACCAACGCACAGTTACATTCATAGAATTATTATTTAAATCAAGAAGTGAGGTATAAGCGTTTAAATCTTGATTACTAAAATTCGTTCCAGAAGTAGAATTAATTGATAAAACTGTTCCATTATATGGTGCATTATTCGCACTAGTTACCCTAACAGTAATTGTAGAACTCGTATTTGAATTACCTGCGTCGTCAATACAAGTAACATTCCAAAGATGATTTGCAACAGACAAACCAGTAACGCTAACATTAACCATCGTATTATTTGCAGAAGCAACATTCGTTCTGTTAACAACTGAATCAATAGTCAGATTACAGTTCATTGAAGTATCCACAAAATCCGTAGCTGTCCAGTTAAAAGATATTGGAATCGTATTTAAAAATGAACCACCATCAGTTGGATCATTCAAATCAACATTCGGTCGAATATTATCCACAGAAAATTGATACGTGTCGGAATTATTCCACAATCCCACAGCGTCACTCGAATTAACTCGCCAAAAATATGTTTTATCAGTTAATCTATAAACATCAAGAATTTCTTGCGCAGTTAATGTTTTATTGTAAATAGCTAAATCATCAATAACTGAATTGTTAAGATTGTTCGCAGATGCAGTGTTCAAAATATTTAAACTCGCAGTAGTATCTATCAAAGCATTAGCTAAAGCCATAGTCGCTGAACGATTTACAATTCCATTTACAAAAATTGAAGCATTTTGTGTCGTTTTGTTAAAAGTAAATGCAAGATGATACCAAGTATTATTTTGTGTCGTAAATCCTGTAGTCGCAGTAGCTGATGCTGTTGTCTTGTTTCCCAAAGCAAGAGTCCAAGCTTTAGAAGAGTTAGCAAAATAAATTAAATAATCTCGATTATTTGTATTCACTTCTTTACCTACTATTGGAGGAAACGCAACTGGAAAATGAGTTGTAGTCATATTAACCCAAAACATAATTGTAATTTCACCAGTTACACTCGGAGAATTCAACAAAGCTGCGTCAGTAAGAATAATTCTTCCACCTACATTATCAAATCCTCTGCCGATAACACTTGAAGTCATTGGGCGAATAGCTTGTGTAATAGTTCCATCAAATGCACCAGTAGCGAAATCATTAACGAGCGTTCTATTTTCTCCGAATTGAGTATTATTATCAAAATGATAAAGTAAAAACATTCCTGAATTAGCTGTATATTTTAAAGGAGGAATTGAATAATTAAACTCTAAAGTTTGAGGGTCAGATAAACTATCTGCAACAGAAACAATATGTTCATTAGTAAACGCAGTCGTATTAGTTTCAACATAAACTAAAGCTTGTCCTCCATCACCACTATTATCTTGGTCATCTAAAGTTATCTTTAAATTAACACTGCGAATAGTTGAAGAACTTCCATTCGCAGGATTTACGAGCGAATAATTATGTCCAACATTCGGGTCAATTATATGGTCGAGCTCAACACTCCCTCCTAAAACAAGCAAATCAAAAGTATCTTGAGTTCTATTGCTCAAATTAGTCAAATAAACTTTGTTATATTTTTGTTCATAAAGTTGATTAAATTGCGCAATAATTTCGCTGGAATTTTTTTCATAAATATTAATAGACACATCAGAAATATTTGTCCCGTTTGAAGCACGCAAATAAATAGTAATATCATTTATGGAAGTCAAATTTGTTTCAAATGTTGCGCGAACATAATGATTGGCTAAAATTGTTTCGCTCCAAATATTGTCTAATGTTTTAGTTTCATTATAAATATTGGAAATAAACCCAAGGGTTTCGTTCAAATGTTGAGCATCAATTATTACAATTATGTTAAATGTTTGATTACTCAAATGTGGCGCAATCCATTCAATATAATCATAATTTCCATCTTTATTTGAGTCATTCGCTAAATAAATTTCCATATTTTGAGAATTATTTTCAGCCCATTCAATACGAACATTCGCTAAATCAGTAATTCTGAAAGAATCCGATAAATTCGTGAAAATCAAAACATTTTCATAATGCACATCAGCAGGACTTGAAATTGCGATTTTTTTATTTGTCCCTTCATCAAATTCAATAGCAATTGGTGCATTTGTATAATATTCCACCTCAACTCCAAAATCAGCATCGCTAAGATTAACTGAAACAGATTGAGGATTTGGCGCAAGAGGGATTGTTTCAATAACGCGCCCAGTGATTCCAAACAAACGCCCAAATAAATTCTTCAACCAATTTTCTTTTGATAAATCAATATTCGCACTAACTTGTCCGGTGATTATATTTCCTGTAACTCCAATAATAACTTCTTGAACAGGAATAGTTTCATTCACCAAAACTATTTCAGGAGATACAGAAGTTAAAGCAGTAATTTCTTCAGAAGTCAGAGTTTCAGTTTCTAAATATTCCGTTAAATTAAGCGTGTTCAAAGTAATATTCTCCGCACTTTCAGGTAATTCCACAGACAACTCAACAGAACCGTTTACATTAAACGCAATTCTTTTAACCCATTTAACTGGTTGACCAAGAACAGCAGAAAACTGCGTAAGATTAACTGCAAGAGCGCTATCATTCAAAGAAATAGAAATAGTAAAATTAGCAATAACAGTTTGATTAATTTCTGTAATATTATTCAAGATAGTTGAATTAGCAATAACTGTTTGATTAATTGCAGAAAGATTATTTGAGATAGCAGTAGTATTTTCATTATTTATCGTAACATTAGAAACGGAAATAGTTTCATTAACTGAAATAATTTCAACATTTCCATAAACAAGAGAAACTGAAAAAACGGCGTTTTGATTAGCAATAAAATCAAATTGATTCAAATCAATTTTTAATTTCTTCTGATTATTTCCAGCAAAATCTTCGCCAAAACCTTCAAGTTCTAAAGAGTAATCTGTTGAAGCAACTATTTCGTTTTTATTAACTTTTAATTTTACAACATTATTTCCAAGAATTGAACCATTATACTTTACACTTCCTTCAATTAAATCGGCAGACTCATCTTCCGAAAGTTCATAAACGAAATCATTTTCTTTTGATACAACACCAAACACATTATCAGAATCAGAAATAACTGAACCAGTTATTCCAGCTGACGATTCAATTTCTTGTTCATCAGAAATTTCTTCTTCTTTAGCAATTTCTTTTACATTTTCTTTTTTATCTGTTTCTTCCTCTTTTGCAACTTCTTCTTTAACTGATTCTTCTTTAACTAATTCATTTGAAGAAGTTGAATCTGGAATTGAAGAAACATCAGAAGAAGAATCACTATCAGAAGATTTATCTTCAGATATTTTTAAAGAAAAAGAAATTTCTGGATAAATAGTTTTAGTTCCAATTACTCCATAACCTTTTCCATTTCCAGATAAAGAAACACCTTCAGCATAAAATTCGCCAGATAAAATTTCTTCAGAAATAATCGAAGACAGCAGAACTTCTTTTGAATAATTTCCATAATTTAATAATAATTTAGAGTCTATTGGAATTATTTCTCCTTCATTTAATATAAAATTTAAATCTCCCTCGATAGCCTCTCCTAATTCATAACTGCTCTTAATATCTAAAGAAAAATTTCCAGTAAAATTAAAAGGCAAAAATAAAAACAATAATATTCCAATAATCACAAAAAGAGGAATTATTCCTTTCAAAGAAAAACGCATATTAGATGAAGGTTTATTTGGAAATTCCGTTCCAAGATAAGTAGTAATTATTTTTCCATCTACTCTTTTAGTTTCATAAAAGTAAGGGCCAAATTTTTTTCCATCTTTATAAGTATATTTTATATGAACCATCTTCTCTTTTTTTAAATTTTTCAGTTCTCTTACAAAAAAGAACAC
>SICU01000006.1 GCA_009694755.1 Candidatus Pacearchaeota archaeon | reverse complement strand
CAGTATTAGTTCCTACAGAAAAAAATGCCTTGTTTTTGTAATTTTTAATAAATTCCTTGTGCGTAATAAGAGAATAATCTACAAAAAATGAATTGAAAACCGAATAGTCTTGAAATTGTGCATCATCATCTCCACAAAAGTTAATTATCTTAGTTTTTGGAGAAATTTTTTTTATTGCAAATAAGGTTTTAGGATAAAATTCATCGTAAATTAACCATAAAAAAAGATAATCTGGCTTTTCCTTATGAACTAATTGTAAAAACAGTTTATTCATTTTATCCTTATCAAATCTATCAACTGATTCTTGGGGATCAAAAGAAATTACATTAAAAAGAGAATTCAATGGAGAATTCCAAGTTTGGTGAGCGAAATAATTGGTATTGTGACTTGACCAAGCAGCAAAGAGAATTTTCTTTCTTTTTTCCATATTTTTTTATATAAAACTCCTTTAAAAAGATATCATCTTATGCAAGATTTATAAACTTCTTCTGTGAGCTAAAAATATGGAAAAAATATTTTCTAAAATTAAACCTAATCAATTAATTCATATTATAGCTAGGCTTGGAGAAGGAGAACCTGGTAAGATGAATTTTATGGTTTCTGAAGATGAATGTTTACAAGCCGCCGCAGGTGTTAAATTTGTTAAAGGGCATACATTCAGTGGTGCTCATAAACATCTTCCAAATAAAAGAACAACATATAAAACTCAAGAAGCGTTTATTTTAGTAAGCGGTTCTGTCGAACTTACACTTTATGATCTAGATCATAAAGAAATTGCGAAAGAAATACTTAATTCGGGAGATTGCTATATTTATCTTGATGGTGGTCATGCTCTGAAGGTTTTATCAGAAAACACATCTTTTTATGAAATAAAAAATGGACCTTACCTTGGAAGAGATAAAGATAAACAGTTTATAAAAGATTAATTATGGCTTCTAAATTAAAAATTTATTATCCACAATTAGGAATACATACTTATATTCAAGCACTGATTGATAATCCTCCAAAAGGATATGAATTTATAACTTTAGATCAACCTGATAAGAAAAAAATTATTAATTTTATGAAAAAGTCATCTTTTGCTGTTTGGACATATAAAAAAATAATAAAGAAAATATTTAATGTTTTTGGATTAATAAATAAAATATATTCTTCTTCTTCTCCTGAAGATACTAAACTTGTATTCTCTACAGGCCCATTAATCTATGAAGAAAAACCATGGGTGTTAAAGATATTGGATACTCCTTTTTCACTTGGAGGAAATGATTACAAGGTATTTCTAAATAATAAACCTCGTATAGAAAAGAGTCTACTTTCCCCATATTGTAAACAAATAATTGTGCATACGAAAAGATGTTTTGATCACATGGACAAATATTTCTCAAAAAAATTAATGAAAAAAGTTGTTTTGATGACTCCAGCTATTCCAGGAGAAGTGGTTAAAAGAAATCCGAGAGATAATACTAGAGGAATTACTTTTCTTTTTTTAGGATCGATAAATAATCCAGATGAGTTTTTGATGAAAGGCGGACTTGAAGCGTTAGAATCTTTCAAAAGAATATCTATTAAATATCCAGAAACTAGATTAATTATGCGATGTAAGGTGCCTTTGAATATAAAAAATAAATACTCTTCCATTAGGGGGATTGAATTTGTAGAACAAAAAGTCCCCTTTGAAGAATTACAGAGAATATACCTTAAATCCGATGTTCTTCTTATGCCTGGATATGGTTATTTTATTATGGCCTTTTTAGAAGCATTCCAATATGGCATCCCAATAATCTCTTTAGATACTTATGGAGTCAATGAATTTGTTAAACAAGGTAAAACTGGATTTTATGTAACTCCTTCGCCTCAAGTTCCCACTAATGTTGAAGAATATCCTGCTAATGTAAGGAGCAAAGAATTTGCTGAAAGAGTTATGCAAATTGATACAAAAGTAATAACCGCTTTATCCAATAAAATGAAAAAAATCATTGAAGATAGAGTTCTTCTTGAAAATATGAGCAAAACATGTCAAAAAGAATTTAGTAAAAAGTATTCCTATTCTCTCAAAATATCGAAATTAAAAAAAATATTTGATAATGCTTTAAATTTGTAATCTAAACATTTATAATCTTATAACTTGGAATTTAAATATGATAAGAGATAATTGCCTTGTTTGTGATAGTAAAAATATTGAAGAAATTATAGATTTGGGGTCTCATCCCTTTGCAGATACATTTATACCTGAATCTAAAAAAGATATGGCTGATATGGTGTTCCCTTTGGTTTGCACATTATGTAATGAATGTGGGCATGTACAAACTAAATACTCTACAGACCCGAATGCAAGATATTCTCAAACAGATTATTCTTATACTTCATCTAATTCTTCTTTTTCAAGAAACCACTGGGACTCTTATGCTGAGGAGATATCTGAAGAGATAAATCTTCCAAATGGTTCTCTAATTGCTGAAATTGGATCTAATGATGGATATTTATCTGAACAATTTAATAAACTGGGTTATAATTCTGTAGGTGTTGACCCCTCGCCATATATGGCTGAACTTGCTAAGGTGCGCGGAATAAATACAATAATCGGGCTATTCGAAAAAGAAACGAGTGAAAAATTCCTAAATAAATATGGACAAGCAAAATTGGTTGTAGCAAATAATGTTTTTAACCATTCAGATAATCCGCGAGATTTTGTTAAAGCTGTAACAAAAATACTTTCAGACAAAGGATATTTTGTTTTTGAACAGCCATATTGGTTAACAAGTATAAAAACTGAAAAATTTGACCAAATATACCATGAGCATGTTAGTTATTTTACTGTTAAATCCGTAAAGAAATTACTTTCTGATGCTGGTCTTTCTATAATATATGTAAATATTGTAAATTATCATGGGGGATCACTAAGAATTATTGCTCAAAAAAATAGCAAATCCTCTGAAGCAGAAAAAAGAATATTAGAAGAAGAAGAACAATCAGGAATATTTGATTCAGAAACATATAAAAAATTTATGCAAAAAATATGTAACCAAAGAAACATATTTTTAGAAAGAGTTTACAAATTAAAACAAAAAAACAAACCAATCGTGGCAGTAGGGGCAGCTGCTAAAGGGAATACATTTCTGAATTTTTATAACTTAAATAAAACAGTTATAGATTATGTTACAGATTCTTCGCCACATAAAATTGGAAAATACACACCTGCAACTAGAATACCTATTGTAGGGGATGAAATTTTTAAAAAATATTCTGAAGTTTATGCATTAATCTTGTCTTGGAATTTAAAAGACCAGTTATTACCTATACTTTCGAAAATAAATCCAAATATCCAATTTATAAGTCCAGAAGAAATACCATAAATTTATAAAGCAATACAAATTTACGAATTTATGAAGATAGTTAATGTGTGGACTCAAGTTGAACCACCATTACAATTTCACGAGGATAATCGTGGAAAAATTGCAGATATATTTTATAAAAGTGGTATTGAACATGTCGCAATTATCACTTCTAAAAAAGGAGTTCGAAGAGGAGACCATTATCATAAAGAAACGACTCAACATATGCTTATGACTAAAGGATCTTTGATTTACGTTTATAGACCTGTAGATAAAAGTCAACCAGTTAAATATATTCTAGCAAAAGAAGGACAATTAGTCTCTACACCTCCTTTTGAAATGCATACACTTTTATTTCCTGAAGATAATGAATTTATTGTATTCAGTTCAGGCATTAGAGGGGGCCAAGATTATGAAAAAGATACTTATCGCATAGACCCTCAAGAGATTCCTACTGAAATAAAAAAATTAGTGAGTGAAGAAGTAAGTCTTATTAGAAAAGAACATGTCGTAAGAAAATAAGAATTATTACTTTAATTGATTTGAGAGAAATTCTTTTGCTTTAGAGATATAATATCCTTGCTCTCGCTCTACATTTGGTTGTATCGGTAATATTCCTTTTTCTTCAAATTTTTCTTTAAGATCTGATTCTACCATTAAATAGGTTAATTCTTTAAATTTTACTTGGGGATTCCAATTAAGCTGGTTTTTAGCTTTTGTAGCATCTCCAAGTAGGGCTGGAACTTCTGCGGGTCTATGAAATTTATCACTTGTCACAAGATAATCTTCATAATTAAGTCCGACTAATGAAAAAGATTCTTTAAGAAATTCCCTCACTGTATGTGTTTCTTCTGTTGCTATAACAAAATCGTCAGGTTTATCTTGTTGCAATATGGCCCACATTGCTTCAATATACTCTTTAGAATAACCCCAATCTCGTTTAGCATCTAAATTTCCCAAAGTAATTTTATCTATTTCTCCGATTACTATTTTTGCTAATTCCTGGGTTATTTTTTTTGTTACAAAATTATGTCCTCTTCTAGGGGATTCGTGATTAAATAAAATGCCATTACACGCAAAAATGCCATATGCTTGCCGATATAATCTTGTTAAATGATAAGCTGCTAATTTAGCGATACCGTAAGGACTTTGGGGGAGCATGGAGGTTAACTCATTTTGAGGAGGAGGAGAAATACCAAACATTTCAGAGGATGAAGCTTGATAATATTTAATATGGGGATAATTCCTTCGTAATATTTCGAGTATTCTTAATGGGCCAAGAGCATTGATATTTAATGTCGACTCCGCATTATCGAAACTAATTCCTACGTGGCTCTGAGCTGCAAGATTATAAATTTCATCAGGTTTAAACTGATCAATAATAGCATTTATTGAGGCCGTATCTGTGAGATCTGCATATTTTACAGAAAATAAAACATCTGGATCATCTGAAGAGCCATATTTCTTAACTAAATGTTCAAATCGTTTTGTATTTGTAAAACTTGCACGACGGATAATTCCTCTAACTTTATATCCTTTTTCTAATAAAAATTCTGCTAAATATGAGCCATCCTGCCCACTGATTCCTGTGATAAGGGCGACTTTTTGTTTCATAATTTCTCCCAGTAATAACCATATATAAAGTTTTTTGCAGGCCATTAATTATATAAATCTCTTTAAAATTATAATTTAATGTTAAAAAATAATTCAATTTTAATAACTGGAGGAAATGGTTTTTTTGGAAGCCATATTGTGACAACCCTTATTACTGAAGAGAGAGTTTCCCCTGAAAAAATATTTACTCCTTCCCATAAAGATTATGATTTGAGAAAAGAAGAGGATGTTTCTAAAATGTTTATAAACCTATCACCAGATATTGTAATTCACTTAGCTACTTCCGCTAAAGGAATAAATTATAATAAAGAACATCTAGGAACATTATATTTTGATCATGTTATGATGAACACTCTTCTTATGCAATATGCTATGAAACATAAAGTTAAAAAATTTATAACTATTGGCACTGCTCTTGCCTATCCTTCAGATATAACAATTCCATTCAAAGAAGAGGACATATGGTTTGGACCATGTGAACCAACTATGGCTACAATTGGAGTTACAAGTAGAGCTATGCTCATTCAGTCACAAGCATATAGAAAAGAATTTGGACTTAATGCAATATATCTTATTCCAGCAAATTTATATGGACCGGGAGATCATTTTTTAGATACCCATGCGCACGTTATTCCAGCTACAATTAAAAAATTCCATAAAGCTAAAATAGAAAAATTAGATGAAGTGAAAGTCTGGGGAACTGGAAAAGCATCGCGAGAATTTTTATATGTGGCTGATGCTGCAAGAGCAGTTATTGCTGCAATTAAAGAGTATGATGATTCTGCGCCTTTAAATTTAGCCTCAGGGGAAGAAATTAAAATTAAGGATTTGGTTGAGCAAATTAAAGATATCCTCGAATATAAAGGAAAGATAATTTGGGATGATAGCAAACCAGAAGGTAATTTGAGACGCTGTTTAGACGCCTCACAGATGAGTAAAAAAATTAAATTTAAACCTAAAATTTATTTTAAAGAAGGAATTAAAAATACTATTGAATGGTATCTTAGAAATTGCTAATTAAATTTAGGTAAAATTTTGATAGATTTGTATTTCAATGCAGAAAAAAGATTCCTCATCATTAATATATCATTTTTATCAAAACATTTTGATATAAAGAGTATCATTAAATATATCAATAAGTAGATTACTGCTCCTATTAGGAATATGATTTTACTTGAAGAGAGATATTCTTGAAAATAAAATAATCCAAATGCGGGAATAAAAGAAATTCCTAAAATATAAATTAATTTTCTTCTTAAAGGAAATATTTTAGTAGACAAATATACTTGAATAAGATAAATACTCAATGTTAAAAACCAAACAAAACTTGTAGCAATGGCTGCGCCTTTAATCCCATAATTTGAAACTAATATCCATCCTAAAACTATATTTAAAAAGGCAGCTATTAAAATAGTTAAAAGTATAGACTTAGATTTTCCCTTCATAGAAAGTAAACTTGTAGTTAAGGGAATAAAGGATGAGAAAAAGCCCCCTATTGCAAGAATTCGTAAAGATTCTGTTGCTTCTAAGTATTGTGAACCAAATAATAAATTAATAATTACTTTAGGAAAAATAATCAAAAAAGTGAACACTGGAATATTCAGTACCCATATCCATTTGGAAACTTGTTTACTTATTTGAGATATTATTTCTCCTCTGCCTCTAACATAATCCCTAACTATAATTGGCAAAAATAGTTGCATGAATAACTCTGGAGCTATTCCTAAAATAGACACTACAGTGAATGCGGCACTATATATTCCTACACTGACTGTATCTATTAAATATCCAATCACTAAAGAGTCTATCCAATAAAGAAAAGTTCCAGCAAAACTTACAAATATAACTGGCCAGGAATAGAGAATAAACTCTTTAGTGAGGGAAAATTTATCTTTTGTAGAAAGATTTCTTTCAACCATTACTTTTTGAATATAATATTTGGAACCAAAATATGCTGCTATTGTTAGGCCAAAAAGACTAATAAGATAGGAGCCAATTATTGCATGAGAACTTAAACCGATAATAATTAAAATTAAAAGAACAATTAATTTTAAAGAATTTTGAAAAATATTTACTAAGAAAGTATATCTAACAATTTGCTGACTTGATTTTATTACTGATAAAAATAAATTGGAAAATAAGATTAATGGAACTGACAAACTAAAATAACGTAAATATATAATTAGATCACGATTATGAAAAAAACCAATAGCTATTTTATTAGAGAAAATAAATAATAATATTGCAAAGAATAATCCAGAAATGCAAGAAGAGATTACAGAAAAGTTTAATAAAAATTTTATTTTTTTAAAATTTTTAATATCGCTATATAGAGAGATATAACGAAGTAAACCTTCAGATAATCCTAAAGAAGCTACTGTTGAAAAAAGAGTGGTGATAATTAGAGCAAGTGAGAACAAACCATAGCTTTCTGGACCAAAATTTTTTGCAATTATAATTTTGTAAATATAAGTGAGTATTTTAGAAATAAACAAGCCAATTAATACTATGATTGAACCTTTTACTATAAACCACAATGATTTATTTACTTCAGTATTATGGTTATTTTTCATTAATTAATAAAAATAAAGGTTTATTTAAATGCTTTAATTTTTATAATCTGATTTAAACAAAAAGAAAAAAACTAAAAATAAAGAAAGCAGAGATAAAATAACTGAAACAAAAATGATTATGTAAGAAGTATTATTTATTAAAGAAGTAAATGGGTCTCTTTCGGAGTTATAATTGTAGAGATAATTTTCTAAATTAAGATATAAGTAAGGTGTAAAATAAAAATTTTGGGACTTTTTAATCTCTGGAAGATATGGGGTAGGGATATTAATGATTGTGCTATAAACGCGATAATACTCTTGTGTATTTTTTCCGATTTTCAATTCATTACCCGCATAAAGTTTCTGATTTATTTTTGTTACAATATCGCTCTTTTCAGAAATTACACTAATTAAATTTTCTGCTGAATTATTTAAATTTTGATTTGTACTTACCCACCCCCAACCACAATCTTCAATTACACATTCTATAAAATAAACTGGTGTGGGGTTAATTTGAGTGATATTTCTTGCGAAAATTTGCTCAAAAAAGGAAGTTGCTTGTTCAAAAGTAAGGTAGGCGCGATCTGTTGCAAGCCACATTGACCGAGCCGTATAAATTCTTGAATCAAAAACTAATAAACTATTATCACTAATTTCTTCATTTATGAAAGATTTAAGTTGTGCAGTTGGGCCTTGAAATATATAACTTGAGGGCGTACCGTAAGCTATTCCTAAAGAAAAGATTAATCCGATAACTATCGAAGAATAAACTGCAATTTTAAGATTTTTTTTATTTTTTAAATTTGCATCTAATGACGCTAACCCTTTTCCTGCAGGAATAGCTAATAGTAAATATATGAATGAAAAATGTTTTGCTAAAGGAGCACCGGCACTTTGTAGTATAAAGGGGATTCCTAGAAAAAGGAATATGAATGCTAAAGAGTTAGTATCTTTATTTTTAAACAATCTCCATAAACCATATGTTGCAAAAACTAATAGAATTTTGTCAGTCATGAAAGGAAGATTATAATTTCCATAATTAGATAAATTTAGTAAATTGTCTAAAAATGAATTTTCCTGGCCTCCAAGACTACCATATAATTCCTGGGTAGAGTTTAAATGAACTAATCTACTAAAATAAACATCGACTATGCCTTTCTGTTGATAAATTATATAATTAAAGGAAAGAAAGGGTGTAGAAAATAATAATAAAATTGCAAATAAATAGAGGAAATTTTTTAATGAAATTTTTTGAACAAATTTATTTAGTTTAGTATACCATAAATAGTACGCTCCAAAAGAAAGTATGAAAAATGGAGCATTGTACTTTGTAAGTAAAGATAAACCGAATAAACAAGAAAATAATATAAAATAAGACGTACGAGGCTTATCTAATAAAAGTATGCCCATATAAATTCCGGAAAATATGAAAAACATCGCCACGAGACTTTGTTCCGTAAAAGTCAGTCTTATCAAAAAACTGCAACTGGCTACAAAAAAAGCGGCGAAAAAAGAGGCTTTCTTATCTTTTAATAAATGATTAGATATAAGGTAAATTAATGGAATTAAAAGTGTGCCAGCAATTAATGGCCAAAATCTTGAAGCAAGAGTAGTATATCCAAAAATATTATAAGCTAAATCAGTCAAATAAAAAAATAAAGGTGGATTAGAATGAGTAGAGATAAGTTTAGCACTAATTATTCCCGCACTTTGCGAGGCATAAACCATGTCATCTGCCAAAACGTCAAGATTTCTTGCAGCAATAAATCTTAAGAAAAAGCCGATAATAGTTAATAAAATAATGCGTCTACTGTATTTATGAATATTTGAATATACTAAGGAATTCCATTTTTCAAAGATTTTATTATTAATATTCTGGAAATATTCCATTTAAAATAACAATAAAACTTATTTAAATACCTAATTATGATGTTAAAATATCAGACTATGAAAAATATCCGGAAAAATTCGAACAATCCATTTGCAAGATTTTTTAATGTTTCAGAATATATTGCCCTTAAGAATAGTTTATTTAATTATAGATTTAGAAAATATATGATTACTAAATCCTATCAAAAAAATAAAGAAGCCATTACCTCAAAAAATCTAAAAATACTTGATGTAGGCTGCGGTATTTCTCCCGTTTCACCTTTACCGTTTAAAACAATATTTATTGATGAAGATAAACAGGCTATAGATTTATTAAAAAAACAAAATTATAGTGCATTAAAAGGAAATGTTAATCATCTTCCTGTTGCAAATGAAAATATAGATTATTTATTTTGTTCAGAAGTTTTAGAACATGTTCCAAAACCAAATATCGCAATTGCTGAATTTAAGAGAGTATTAAGAAATCGAGGAAAATTATTTATCACCGTTCCAACCCATATGCATTATTGGTCTTTTGATGATGAATATGTCGGACACTTAAGAAGATTCGACCCAACAAGTTTTATAAAACAATTGACTAATTCCGGATTTAAAATTGTTGAAATAAAACCTATTGGCAGTTTCATAGAACGGGCGATTACTAAGTTTCTGGTTAAACTTGCAATAAAACAACGTCAAACTTCTAAAAATATAACTCCTCTCTTCTTAAAATTATTCAAAATTTTAAATAATCTTTTCTTTGCTATGGCTTATTTAGGATATTTATTTAATACTCCTAATAGTTCTAGTATTATTTTAATTGTTGCTCAGAAAAATGATTAGAAGAGATTTATCAGATTAGTAGTGAGAGATATTGAAATTAGAATATTTTCTTAAATTATACTTATGTAAAATTGACTGTAAAAGTATTTTTAAGATATTTAAGCCATAAGTTATTACATTTACATTACATTTTTCATCTCCGTAAAAAGTTGGAATAACTATTTCTCCAATTTTCTTTTTAGCTATAATTAATTGAATAATTATCTCTGAATCAAAATGAAATCCGTCTGAATTCAAATTAAATGGAATATCTTTAAGTGCTCGTAAAGAATAAGCTCTAAACCCTGAATGAAATTCGGTAAGTTTAGTGCCAAGAACTAAATTTTCAATAGATGTTAAAAATATATTTCCTAAAAACTTATAAAATGGCATGCCTCCCTTGAGTGGGTGTCCTGCCATTCTTGAGCCAAACATAAAATCGGCTTTTCTTTCTTCTATTGGTTTAATTAATTCCGAGATATACTCTGGAGGATATTGTGCATCCCCGTGAATCATTACAACGGTATCATATTTTTTTTTAATGGCGTAAGCGTATCCCCATTTTTGATTGCCCCCATATCCTTTGTTTATTTTATGATTTATAATTATTAAATTTTTTTTCTTATGCTTCTCTTTATATTCTTGAGCTACTCTATAAGTTGAATCTTTTGAACAATCATTTGCGATAATTATTTCTTCAGATTTTTTCCAAATCTCTTCAGGTATGCGCCCTAATAAGGAACTAATCGTGCTTTCAGCATTGTATGCTACTATTAAGATCATTAGTTTGTTTTGCATATTTTGACAAATAAATATGTCTATAAAAATCTTTAGAGATAAGGTTTTTAAGTTGGAAAAATGAGAAGAAAATATGGTATTTGTTAAAATTTTGGGATTTTTAGATTTGCTTGCTTCTATAACTTTGTTTACTTTAATTTTTGGAGTAAATCTTCCATTACAGATTAGTTTATTTTTCGGAGGAGTTTTATTTATGAAAAGTTTATTTTTATTAACCGGGGATGTTCTTAGTGTTTTTGACTTGATTTCAGCCATTTTATTTATCATAAGTATATTTTTTATGCCTTGGACTTTTATCTTATGGACTTGCTCTCTTGTTTTGATGACTAAAGGTTTGGCCAGTTTTCTTTAAAATTAAAAAAATATATTTCTTAAATGTTTGAAAAAGAAAAATTCTCTAGCCTTTAGTAAATCGTGATTAACCATCCAGATAACGTCTAAAGTTGAATGTAAAATCATACCGATAAATATGAAAAATAATGGCGCGAAAAATATACTTAAAATACCAATGAAGATATGACTTTCGAAGGTATGGAATATATGAAAATCTCCTTTTTCACATAAGTCTTTTGTTTTTTTGATAGTCATAATTTGATTACGCTTTTCATAATTATATTTTAAACTATGTTTTATTCTCCAATTTTTTGTTTTTATGCCTGCAGAAAGATAATGGTCAAAATCTATGAAAACTGACGCGAACCAAATTAAAAAAACAGAAATATAAGTAGTTTGGGGAACTAAAATTTTGAAAATTACTGAAAAAATTAAACCCCAGAAAATATGCCAACGCGGTAACATTTAATCTTCTTCTATATGTTTAATTATCTCTGCAAATGCTGGACGCGTAATAAATACGCCCGCAGTAATTCCGATAAGTGTAGTTATTGCGAAACCTTTGAATAAACCTGCACTTGCTTTGAATAAAGGTAATAACGACGCAAGGGCTGTGAAATAAGCACTCATTACGATAAATATTGCTCTTTTCATTCTTTCTTTCATATTGGTTTGTTTTCCAAGACGCGCTTCGTCAATAATTATTATTTGCTGGTCTACTCCTGTACCAATTGTTGCGAGAATTCCTGCTATCGAAGGCAAATCAAGATTCCATTTAATCAAAGAAGCAATTCCTAAAATAATTACAATTTCGGAAAATGAAATTAATAAAAGTGCTGCAGATACTTTAAATTTACGATAACGAATTAAAATTACTAGGCTTACTGAAATTATTGCAATTAATCCGGCAAGTAAAATCGCATAATTAAAATCACTACCTAGTGCTGGAGAAATTGTATCTAATTTAACGATTGTAAGTTCGAATGGTAAACTTCCACTGATTAAAATCGTTTGTAATTTATTCATTGATGAACGAGCATCTGCTAATGCTTCATCTGGTGTGTTTCCTGCTCCAGAACCTTGAATAGAAATTTGAGAAGTTACTTGACCTTTGAGTCCAATACTTATTCTTAATTCATCTACAACTTCTCCGTCTAAAATAAGAGTCAAGTTTTCTGATAAATATTGTCCTGATGATTGGGGGTCTATTGAAACTTCTTCTGTGATATCTGCGTGACGTTGTGCTGCTTCTGGACTAAGAGCTATTGCGAAAGAAAATCTGCTGACATAACCCCCATTAGAAGATTGCTCGGGTGGATAAACTGCTGATTGTGTTGCGTCATTTCTGAAAACGTGAGTTATGTCTTTGTCGCCTCCTATGAATGCAGTTTTATTTCCGATTTTTGCTTCAAATTTTCCTTGCTCTGAAATTAAAGATTTTAATTCATCTGGAGTTGCTCCTGCAACTTCTACTAACATAAATCGATTGCCGTCTAAATCACTAACTCCTTTTATCTGAACATCTGCAAGTCCAAATACGTTGAATCTCTCTCGACTAATTGCAATTAAATCTTGTAATTCTTGCTCTGAAATTTGTTGTGTTGGCTGAACAAGTGCGCGAGCTCCTCCGCTTATGTCTAATCCTGTTTTAATATTTGTTTTTGGAATTTCTCTTACAACTATTTGAGGAGTGCTATTTACTAAAGAGATATATTCTTTATTTGTAGTTGTTATGTCTAAACGCTTAGAAGAATTACCTAAATTATTTATGAGATTATGAAACTCATCTAAATTTGTAATTTCTTTTCCATTTATGTGCGTAATAATCTGCCCTTGGCGCATTCCTTCTTTAAAGAAAGAATCTTCAGAAGATACCGAATCAACTAATACTCCTTGTTGAAATGAACTGAAAATTAATAATGCTGACAAACCGAGAAAAGCAATCCAAATTAATATAGCACTAATTTTTGATTTTGCAAATCTTAAAGCGATAAATCCTCCAACCATTATTGCAATTAAAAATAATTTTTGAGTTGCCGGAATATTTACAATAGATATTGTAGAAATAATAAGAAAAATCCATAATATCCACATTCTAAAAGAAAATTTCATTTTATGTTTTTAACCTCCATATACCATTTTAATATTGATGCATTAGTTAGCCAAGTATTGATTATATCAAAACCAAGTCCGATTAGAATAATTATAAACATTTGACTTAAAACATCTGAAAGTCCTTGAACGATTATTAATGCTGAACCGATTGCAACTATTGCTGCGAGAGTCATAGTCATTCCTGTTTTGAAAGCTCCAAATAATTTTTTATTAACTGAACCAGTTTCTGAAGATTTCAAAAGTCTTGATGTTAGAAGAATGTCTGTATCTACGGAATATCCAATTAACATTAATAATGCAATTATTCCGGAAGTAGATAATCTAAAACCTAAAATATCGATTACTGCAATTGTCATAATGATATCTGCAAATGCTGAAATTATTACTGCTCCACTTGGAAGAGGAGTTCTGAAAATTACGAAAACAACTATCGCCATGAGGACGAAAGCGAGTATGACTGCTAAACGTAATTGTTTGTAAAATCCTTCTGAAAGAGACTGCCCTGAAAATTCTATCGAAGAGTTTTCATTTGTTAAAGAATAATCTAATTCTTTTTCTAAAGCAGATTTTAAAATTTCTACATCTTCTTTAGACTCGAGATAAAATGCTTTTTGTTCTCCAGTAGTTATGTCATTTATGATTCTTAAATTAATATCGGGAAATTGAGAGCTTAAAGATTGTTTTATGTTTTCTATTTTAGCTTGAGAATCGAATACTGTAATTGTTGTACCACCAGTTAAAGAAACATCTTTGTAAATTAAATCTCCATTTTTTGAAGTAAATTGTCCTAAATAAATTATTGAAAATAATAATAAAATTGCTGGTAAAATCAATAAATGTTTGTAATACTTTTGATAAACTGACTCAAATTTGCTAAATTGCAATTGTTCCATCAAAAGATGCGGAGAAAGACTTTTTTAAATCTATTTCTTGTTAATTTGGAGTGATTTTTAATTGAATTATTAATTAATAAATTAATTAGTCTATTTGCTTGAAGAAAATTTGATAAATGCGCCATTGGGGAATCGAACCCCAACCGTCTGGTTGGAAACCAGAAGTTCTACCATTAAACCAATGGCGCGTATAATTATGTCAATTATATGTGTTTTAAAGATTGCGATTTCTGCTATGTCCGATAATCTTGTTAAAAATATATCATTAGACAATTAATAAATTTTTTTTAGAAATAAGGGCTATTGAAACAAGAATAAACAAGTTTTAAAATGGTTGTTTTCTCAAATATTTAATGCGGGGATGCCGGAGCGGTCAAACGGGACAGCCTCAAGCGCTGTTGGCTTAGTGCCTTCGGAGGTTCGAATCCTCCTCCCCGCATAAATTAGAGAGGATTCGAAGTGCTCACAAACTGAGGTTCGTGGCAACTTTAATTCTCACTAAACGAATTGAAGTAATCCTCCTCCCCGCATAAATTAGAGAGGATTCGAAGTGAGCCTAATTAAAATAGAAATTAAAAAAATTAGCAAAGAATTATAAATTAAATTTGTTGAATAAAAAATATGATTATTAAATGTGAAAATTTTTTAGATATGTCTGAACATATGAAAAAAGAAAATCAAAATATTCAATTAGATAAAATTCTTGCAATTGATTTTCCCTTTCTTGATGCAAATAGCGAATTTACAATTTTAAGCGTGCCATCATATCATGAACAAAAAAATAATGTTGTTTTTATCAAGAATGATGTTTTTGTTTTAACTCCTGAATCAATTCAAAATATAGAAACTAAATTTAAAACACAATTAAAGAAAAAATATGGACAAAGCACAGTTGTGATTTTGCTTTTGTTAAAGGCTGTTTTAAAAAATTATTCTATTGAATTTGAATACATCCGTGAAAGAATGAATGAACTTGATCTCAATCCAATTATCGATTCTATCGAACATAATGGCAGAGCGTTACGAAAATTAACAGATAGACTTGAAGCCTTGCTTCATGTAATTCTTCAATTAAAGGAAAGAGAAATAAAATCTTTTGATACTACGTTAATTTCTTTCGATTATGAAATTTTACAAACTGAATCACGTTACTGGCTTGAAAGATGTCGCAGTCATGCTTATCGAATTGCTTCTTTGAGAACTAAATCTGAAATGAAAGCGAATAAAGATTTGAACGACACTATGAAAAAACTTACAGTAATTACTACTTTTTTAAGTATCGTCGCAATTGTCGTTAATGTTCCAGGAACAATTGGAGCAATATTTGGAATTCCTGCATTGTCTGATGCTTATTTTAAAGCCCATAATTCTGGGCTTCTCATTACTTTAATTGTGACTACTTTGTTGTCTATTTTATTAGGTTATATTTATTGGAAATCTTTGAAGTTGAAAAACCCTTGAGCAAATGTTTATATAGCTTGAATTTTGAAAGTTTCTGAAGACGGCCATAGTGGCCGGGAAACACCTGTTCTCATTCCGAACACAGAAGTTAAGCCGGTTACGTCTGAGTGTTGTAGTCTCCGTCAAGAGGCAAAGCACGGATGCTGTCTTCGTTTTTTTATATAATGTATTGTTAAATCTAAAGATATAACAGAATTTAATTAAAGACATATTCCTTCAATTACTATATGCAAAGATATAACCGAATAGGGATTATTGGAGGGAGTGGAAGTGGTAAAACTCATCTTGCACAAAAGTTGTCTAAAATCTTAAAGATAAAAAATTATGAACTCGATGATATCCTCTGGGCTAAAAAATATACTCTTAAAATATCAAAATCTTCAATGATTAAAATACTCAAGAAGATAACTACAAAAAAGAGATGGATTATTGATAGAGTTTCTAGTTCTTGGATAGCGCAAGGAATTAAAAAATCTGAATTAGTAATACTGCTCAAAATACCCTCACCTAAGATTATTTGGAGACTATTTTTAAGACATCTGGAATGTAGAATTAAAAAAATACCTGAAACCTGGAAAGATTTCATAGATTTAACTAAATTTTCTATAGAATATAATAAAGGAAACCATACATCCTTGAGACATCAGATATTGATTAAAAAACACAAACTAAATTTAAAAGTAGTGGAAAATAAAAGAGATTGTGCTCTGCTAATGGAAGAATTAACACAATGAAAAAGCTAAGCAGAAAAGACGCTCAAGAAATTATCTATAGATTTTTTGAAAGTCAGAGAATAGAGTCAGCTCAAGTTAAAAAAATAAAGAAACTTGCTATGACTCATCGCATTAGACTTGGAGAATATCGAAAAAGATTTTGTAAAAAATGTTATGTTGATTTGAAGTTTGGAAAAGTAAGAGTTTCAAATAGGATAAAACAAATCATATGCAATAATTGTGGAAATAAAAATAAATGGAAAATTTGATAATTAAATTATAGACACTCTAGAACAAAATCTCTGGAATATGGGTGTAATTCATTTTTAAGATTATCAAAATTATTCCTGTTTACTAAAATATATTCGCTATGCAAATTGTCTAATTTAAGCTCACCCTTGCCTTTTGCAGAATACATTAATGAAGTTGTATCGGTTCCTGATCCGTGTCCAAAAGGGTCTGTCTGGAAAAACATTCTTGAAACCCCTCTAAATTTTAAATCTTCAATAGATAATCCGCATTCTTCTAAAGCTTTTTGTTTGAGAAATTCGATAACTGGAACTCCTTTTTTAACACGTCCTCCAACTGGAAAATATTCGCCATAACCTGGATAATTTTCTCTTTTTAATAATAAAAATCCACTTGCATATTCTATTAAAATATCTGCTGTTAAAAGAGCCACATCTCTATGAACTAATTTAAATTCCTCCAGGGAAATAAACCCTTTGTTTAAAGGAGCTAGTGGAACTATTTTTGAATTTTCTAATGCGTATTCTTTGTATTCCATTTGTTCTTAAGACTTCTTAAAATGTGATATTTCTTCAAGCATGTCTGCGTGACCCAATAGAGCTGCTCTGCAACAATATCTTTCTAAACCTAAATCAGTTAAAACTTTGCCTGCTTCTTCGCCAGAACTTATTCTTTTTTTGTATTCTTCCCAAAATTGACCGATGGGTTTTCCGCAACCAAAACAACGAACTGGAATTATCATAAACTTAAACTTGATTATGCTTTTTTAAAGCTTTCCATACCATAAAATTATTATATGCTTAATTTTTTGACTAATTATGAAAGAAATAGTCATTAAACTTGAAAATGTAACTAAACATTACTCGATGGGGGACGCAATCGTTAAAGCAGTTGACGGAATTTCTATTGATATTGAGAAAGGAGATTTTGTTGCAATAATTGGTCCAAGTGGTTGTGGAAAATCTACGGCTATGAATTTAGTTGGTTCTCTTGATTTGCCTACTAGTGGAAAAATTTTTCTTGGAAAATAATGGTTGGGGATTTTTAACACTACATTATTCTTGGAGTTTATTTATCGGAAGTATTCTCTTTACCACAATTACTGGAGCGATATCGGGAATAATTCCAGCTTGGAATGCTTCGAATATCTCGCCTGTAAAAGATTTAAGATATGAATAATTTAATTAGTAAAGTGTATAAAAATTTATAAAGCCTGAAGTTATCTTTCGAGATAAGATGGTGAATAAATGCGTTTATTGCAAAAGAGAAATTTCTGATGGTCGAGCTGTTGATGTTTGTACTCCTTGCGGTCACGGAATTTGGGGAGAAAAAATGTTTAAAGCAATTATAGATAACATGGGAAGTGCTCGTGAGAAAGGAGACTTATATCAAGGAAATGTTACTTCTGTAATAAAGGGTGTTAATTAGTCCTTACGTAAGCTTTTTAAAGGATTTATTGCAAATATTCCAATGCTCACTCACAAAGCTCTTAGAACTAAAGGAAAACTTTCTCTGACGAAGTATTTTCAGAAATTTAAAGAAGGAGATTATGTAGCTATCGTTAGAGAATTAACTATGCAGTCCCCTGGCTTTCCAAAAAGAATTCAGGGAAGAACGGGAATTGTAATTGGTACGAAAGGTTCTTCTTATGTTATTACAATAAAGGATTATGATAGAGCAAAACAATATATCGTTAAACCGATTCACTTACGAAGGATACAAACGCAATGACTCATATTTTATCTATGAAGCCAATTCATCTTGCTGATGTTCAAGAGCTTGCAGGAGATTTGGAATCTCGACCGGAATTTAGAGATTACCTTAAACACTTTTCTAAATTGGATAAAAAACAAGCTGACGAATTATCTGAAAAATTAAGGGCGATGAATAATATAAAAATTCGCGAAGACTCAATTGTTAAAGTTGTAGATTTACTTCCAAGAGATTCTGAATCTCTTTCGAAAGTTTTCAATGATGTTTCTCTTGACGAAAAAGAAATTAACGAAATTCTAGAAGTTGTTAAGGATTATTAAACATGATTAAGAAAGATGAACACGCGCTAGTCTTAGATTATTTATCTAATGGTTATCCTATGGAAGGAAATATGCGACCGGTTGTGCAAGCGATTGGGCTTACGCATTTTACGCTTTTAGAATTGGCTCCGATGAGAGGTGTTCAAATAGAACTTAAAGAAAAGGTTTATATAGGCTCGGACAAACGAGACAAGATATATTACATAATTGGAAGACTTCACGTTGAGAAGTTGACTGAGACTGCTAAGATCCAACTACGAGAGTTCGTAAGCTCGATGGTCGGGGAGCGTGAACAAGAATTCGTGCAATTCTTTAACACAGCTTCTGCGATTAATACACGCTTACATCAATTCGAACTTTTGCCAGGTTTTGGAAAAAAGCATACTCATGAAGTTCTTAACGCTCGAAACGAAAAAACGTTTGAGTCTTTTGAGGAAATCAAGCAGAGAGTTAAAAATGTTCCCGATCCAAAAAAAGCAATTGAAAAGAGGATTGTGGAAGAGCTAACAGAAAACCCTCGGCAAAGATTATTTGTACACTAAAATGGCAGAACAAAAACAAAAAGAAAATAAAGAAATGAAACCAAAAGCTCCAGCAGAGCCGAAGGTAAAACGAGGACGTCCTGATGAACATCTTGCTGAAACGCTTGTGCGTATTTACGGTCGAGATATTCCAGGAGACAGGCCTTTGTATGTTGGACTTACTTATATAAAAGGAATTTCCTGGGCGATTTCAAATGCGATGTGTCACTTATTAAAGCTTGATAAAAAAATAAAAATATCTGATTTAACTAAAGAACAAATTGATAAAATAGAAGCGTTTTTGCAGAAGCCACAACTTTTGGATTATATGAAAAATCATCAACGAGAATATGATAGCGGAGAGTCGAAACATCTTTTGACTAACGAATTGGATATGGTTCGAGAATTTGATATTAAAAGAATGAAACAAATAAAGAGTTACAAAGGTATGAGACATTCACTTAAGCAACCAGTTAGAGGACAAAGAACTAGAAGTCACTTTAGAACCGTCGGTGTTGCTGTTGGTGTCAAGAAAAAGGTGGCTGTTAAATCCAAATGATTCGCAAAAAAAATAAATTTTCGCGACCACATAAGCTTTATGATAAGATTCGTATCGGCCAAGAAAATAAACTTGTGGAGATGTATGGTTTAAAAAATAAAAAGGAAATTTGGAAATCGGAAGCTAAAGTTAAATATTTTAGAAGCAGAGCAAAGATTCTTATTAATGCATCTCAAGAAGAACAAAAAAACTTTTTTGAAAAACTTAATTCTATTGGACTTATTGTAACTAATATTGCAGACGTTTTAGCATTGGGTAAAGAAGATATTTTGAAAAGAAGACTCTCTACTATTGTTTGGAAAAAAGGACTTTCAAAAACAGCTAGACACGCTCGTCAATTAATTACTCATAGAAATATTTTAGTAGAAGGACGTTCTATCGATGTTCCAAGTTATTTAGTTCCTGTTGATTTGGAAAAAGAAATTGTAGTTAAACAAAAAAAGAAAATACAACCTAAGGAGATAAAGAATGAATAAAGAAAAAATAGTTAGAAGTGAAGAACAAGTTGAAAAAATTAAGCAAGAAGAAATAAAGAAAGAACAGGAAGAAGTTCAGGAAATTATACCTATAAAAGAAGAAAAACAAGAAGAAATAATTCCCGGAATTGCTTATGTTTTTGGTTCTTATAATAATACAATTGTTCACATTACAGACTTATCTGGAAGCACGATTGCAAGAATCAGTGGTGGAATGGTTACGAAACATAGTCGTTTGAAATCTAACCCTACAACTGCAATGTTCGTCGCTAAAAGAGCGTGCGAAATAGCACGTGACGCAGGAATTACAGCTTTGTATATTCGAATGAGAGGAAAAACTAGTTCTCCTGGAATTGGTCCTGGAGCTCATGCAGCAGTTAAAACATTAAGTAAAGAAGGATTTAAAATTTTAGGCGTTCTTGATACTCATCGCGTTCCTCGCGGAGGACCTAAGAAAAAGGGAGGTAAGCGCGGAAGAAGAGTCTAAGCATAGCTTTTAAAAGACTCTCTTTGTGAATAATTTATTATGACATTCATTCTTAAAACTCCTGAAAAATTAATTTTTAGAACTGATATGAATTATAGTTTGCTTAATGCTGTTCGTCGCAGTGTTGAAGAAATTTCCACGCTTGCTATCGAAGATGTTGAAATTTTCAAAAATGATTCAGCATTATATGATGAAGTTCTTGCACATCGTTTAGGCTTAATTCCTTTGAAAACAGATTCAAAAATGAATAGTAAAACATCTGTTGAACTTAAACTTAAAAAATCCGGGCCTTGTACGGTTTATTCGGGAGATTTTAAAGGAGATGTGAATATACCTTTCAAAGAAATTCCTTTAACAATTTTAGGAAATGAACAAGAAATAGAGATTACAGCGACGGCTGTTATGGGAAATGGTTTGTATCACACAAAATATGTTCCAGGATTAATTTATTATAGAAATTTATTTGAAATTAAAACAGGTAATGTTAAAATTGATTCCATTGTTCAACAACAGAAAGGAGTTATTGCTCCTGAAAAAAAGGGCACTAAATGGATTTGTGATTTAAATGATGCTCAAGCTGATGAAATTAAATCTTTAGATGTTGAAGCAATTCAAGAAAGTAAAGAAATGTTATTATTTGTTGAATCGTTTGGACTACTTGACGCAGAGAAAATTTTAATAAAAGCTGGCGAACAACTTCAAAAGAATTTAGACTTGTTTGAAGCATCGGTGAAATAATATGGCTGTAAGTAAAACTATGATTAGTAAACGCATCCCAAGAAAAATGGACTCTTATGTAGTTGAAACTTCTATGGCTGCTAAAAAACAAAAAGCTTGGCAAACAGTTGCCCAACTTGTTTCAGGTCCTCGAAGAAATTATTCTTCTGTTAATTTAGATAGAATTAATTCTGAATCTGAAGATGGAGACACTGTTATAATTGTTGGAAAAATTTTAGGAAATGGAGACTTAACTAAAAAGTTGAGAATTTGCGCATTATATTTTTCTGATTCTGCAATAAATAAAATTAAACAAGCTAAATGCGAAGCGATAAAATTAGTTGATGAAATTAAAAAAAATGGTTCTGCGAAAGGAGTTAAATTAATAAAATGAACTCTGTTGTTTTTGATGGTACAAATATAATTCTTGGAAGACTTTCAAGTAACGTCGCTAAACAAGCGTTGTTGGGTAAAAATGTTGCTGTCGTAAATTGTGAAAAAGTTTTGATTTCTGGTGGAAGACGAACTACAATTAAAAGTTATAAAGAAATTCGAGCTAAAGGTGGTTCGTCTCAAAAAGGACCTTACTTTCCAACCCAACCTGCGATGATTGTAAAAAGAACTATCCGTGGAATGTTGTCGCATAAAGAGGGACGCGGAGCAGCTGCTTTTAAAAAAATAAAATGTTATGAAGGGGTTCCTAAAGAATTTGAAGAATCTAAAAAAGAAAAACTTGAACAAGCGACTCATCTTTCAACTATAAGTCTTAAAGAAGTGAGTGAGGAATTGAGATGAACATTCCATCTACTTTTTCTGGAAAAAGAAAAACATCTGTTGCAAGAGTTTTTTTGAAATCTGGAAGTGGAAATGTAACTTATAAAAATGTTTTGTTAGAACATCTTCGCCCATTTCATAAATTAGCATTATTAGAACCAATTAGATTATACGAGCAAATTATGGGAAAAATGAATTATGATATTTTAATTAGTGTAATTGGTGGTGGAAAAGAATCTCAAATTCAAGCAGCGAGACTTGCAATTGCAAAAGCCCTCGTTACACATTCTAATAGCAAAGAATTGAGAGAGTCATATCTCCAATATGATAGACATATTCTTGTTGCAGATGTTAGAAGAAAAGAAACTCGTAAACCTGGAGATTCTAAAGCTCGTGCAAAGAGACAGAAATCTTATAGATAATTTAATTTACAAAAACTTTTAAAGACAGTAGTTCGTTGATTTATTGAGAGCTGATGGAGTCTATTGATAAATTGCGCACAGAATTAATGTTGAGAGGATTTTCTCCGATGACAGTTAGAAATTATTCTTTTTTTGCAGAGAAATTTTTACAAGATGCAAATAAGTCTATTGAACAAATAACTCAAGAGGACGCACGAAAATATCTTGCTTCGATGTTTGAAAATAAATCTCGAAATACTATTATGCTTGCTGCTGCATCTTTGAAATTCTTTTTTACAGAAATTTTGAAAAAAGAAGTTGGTGAAATAAAAATGCCGAAGAAAGAAAATAGGCTTCCAGAAGTGTTATCTAAAGAAGAAGTTTCTAAATTATTGAATTCTACGGAGACACGTAAATCTCGTTTGATTTTGTCTTTGCTTTATTCTTCTGGTTTGCGGGTATCTGAATTGGTTCATTTGAAACCTTCAGATATTAATTTTTCAGAAAATACTGGTTGGGTTCGAAGAGGAAAGGGAGCTAAAGATAGAATGTTTATTTTATCTAACGGACTTGGAAATGAGTTGCAAGAATATATGAAAAAAAGAAAAGATGCAAAGTATTTGTTTTCTCAAGAAGAACCTTTGACGACGAGAAATATTCAGAAAATTGTTAAACATGTGCGAACTCGTGCGGACATTCAAAAAAAAATTACACCTCACACTTTACGCCATAGTTTTGCAACACATTTACTTGAAGCTGGAACAGATATTAGGATGATTCAAAATTTGCTCGGACATTCTTCTTTGAATACTACACAATTATACACGCATATTTCTTCGGAACAAATTAGAAAAATTCAGAATCCTTTAGATAATCTTGTTGAAAAACAATAATTTTTAAAGGAGAGATATTTGCTAAAATTATGAAATGTTCTGATTTGGAAAATTTTCAAGAAGATTTTGAATCAAAAAAAGAAACACCTTATGAAAATATATGGGAAGAATATACTTTGCGTAAATATGAACTAATTTCTCAAAATCTTGCTCCCAAAGACTACGAGAGAGAAATTAGAAAAATTGTTGAAGTTTTAGAGATTTAACCGAACTTATTTGTTATGCTGAAAATTTTAGGTTTTGCTTAAAGGTTTTTGCTTGAATAGGGCGAACTTATTTAAATAGTCTAATTAAATCGAAAAATTTTTAAAAGAGAGTTACCCCTGAAAAATATGCCTGTTAATCCTTTTGATTTTGAATTTGATCGCCCTCCTTTTGATAATATAGAAGATGAACTTTTAAGAGTAATTATTGGAAGACATTTAGATTCAAAGAAGAGTCCCTTGAATAGGGAATTTTTTGTTCAGAGCGATAGAATTTTACAAATTAGATTGCGGGAATTATTATTGGGGACTCGGAAAGGGAAGGAATATTTAGAAGAAATGTCACTTGTTGAAGTAAATGAAGCAGAAAAAAGAAATGTGCTTGAATGGGAAAGAGATTATTCTTCTCAAGAAAAAGACTATTTTAGAGGAGTTGAGTTAGTTTATAATTTAAAGGAGATTTCTCAATTAAGGAATAAATTTCCACGCCCTGAAAAAACAGAGGAGTATATTAGTAATTCATCTAAAGAGATTTGTGAATTTTTACAAAATCTGCAAGAAAATTATGGATGCTTCAAATTTATGGATTTGGACTTTAAATTGGGTCCGTATTCTTATGCTGGTGGTGTGAGAAGACTCGCAAAACATGCTTGGGATGTGCAAAATGAATTTCCTTTCGATAAAGGTTCGCTTTAATGTGTTTTTTAGCCAGAATAACTTCGTTTAATGTATCTTGTGCGAACGTTTGTTGAAATCTAGGGTAATGGCTTATATTTTCTTGACGAACCAGTCCGAAGAAGGTTTTTGGAAGAGTAAGGCTATAGCAATTAATTGCATTCCAATTTGGGCGATACCTAAAATACTGGAGAAAAAGTTAATCTCTAATGAATTAAAAAGAAGAGGAATTGTAAATAGTCCTCCTAAGCTGGATAGCACTAAAAATGTAATTCTTGCCCAATTTTTGCCTTTGTTAATCATAAGAACAAAGAAACCAAAAAATACAAAAGTAAAAAGAGTTACAAACATCAAGAATCCTGGACCAAATCCTTGACTTTCGATATCGCTTAAGAAACTGGAAGCTTCCAAACTACTCCTGATAACTCTGATTAAAAGAGTTACCCAAAGAAGTTTTACAGCTG
>SICU01000005.1 GCA_009694755.1 Candidatus Pacearchaeota archaeon | reverse complement strand
GACCCTTTGCAAGATTATGAATACTCGTATGTTTATGCATCCACATTCTATGTCTAACAAGTTTTCTTAGAATAAATCTTTGAATTTCTGTTTTTATCTCTTCATCCATCTTTTTATGAAGTATGTCTAATTTAAATACTTTTGGAGCTCCATAATAGTAATTACTGATTAATTATCTTAGGCTACTAAAATAGTAATGTTTATATAGCGTATAATATATTAAATGCCATGGAGCAAGAAGAACCTGTAAGTGTTTTTGTTGAATATTTTGGTGGCTCACCTTATATTAAAGTGCTTGACTATTTGATTTCTGGGCAGGGTTTTGATTATGGTATGACTGAAATAGCTCGAGGGGCTGGTGTTGGATGGAGTGCATTTATTCCTGTATGGAAAAAATTAATAGAAAAAAATATAGTTATTCCAACAAGAAATATAGGGAATGCAAAACTTTTTACATTAAATAAAGAAGATGAATTTGTTAAAAAGATTGTAAAATTTGATTGGGAAATAACTAAGTTAGAAATGGATAAATATCCGAATAATAAAGTTATAGCATAAAGTTATTAAGTATTTCTTGTTTTAGTTTATAATGCGAATAGGGTTCGATGTCGTGGGAAATATTGCAATAATTAAGTTTGATAGAGATGTGTCTTTGAGAGATAAAAAGAAATTTTCTGTTAAATATTTGAAAGAACATAAAGGAGTTACGACTGTTCTTGAAAAAGTGGGCAAATTTTCTGGGCGTTTGCGAACGCTAAAAACAAAATGGCTTACGGGAGAAAAAACTCGTGAGGCACTTTATCGCGAGAATGGTTGTGAATTTAGATTTAACGTAGATACATCCTATTTTTCTCCGCGACTTTCGGAAGAACGGAAAAATATTGCAAGTTTTATTAAAAAAGATGAACGGGTGTTAGTTATGTTTGGAGGTGTTGCTCCGTTTGCAGTCGTTATTGGTAAAAATAAGAAAGCTAAAGAAATTGTGACTGTTGAATTGGGCAAAATTCCTTCTAAGTATGCTCTTGAAAATGTTAAACGAAATAAACTAACTGAAATTGTTTCTGTTGTTCAAGGCGACGTCAGAAAAGTGATTGGTTCAGGAAAAAAAGTTTTTGGAGAGTTTGACAGAATTGTTATGGCTCGTCCGAATTTAGAAGACTCTTTCTTGGATGTTGCTTTTCGTGTTTGTAAACGTGGAACTATTATTCATTATTATGGTTTTTATTTAGATGCGGAAATTAGCAAGTTAAAAGACTTAATTTTTGACAAGGCTTTGAAATCTAGAAAGAAATTTAAAATTTTGCGTATTGTGAAAGCTGGAGATATCGGAAAAAGAAAATGGCGTTATCGTGCAGATATTTTAATTTTATAATTACATATTATAAATCTGACGAATTTCATCATCTATCATATCGGACGCACGTCTATTATTTTCAGGAATTTCTTTGAAAGGATATTCTCCTGTAATTGGGCGCCCTTCTTTACGAGATTCTCTAATCAATTCAGATATCTCTTTTTTTGTTAAAGGTTCACCTAACAATCCAGCTACTTCTATTTCTGCATTTAAATCGTATAGATATTTCATACTTTTGATACAAAAATTAGGATTTTAAGCTTTGTGTTTAGCTTAATTTTTATGTTGGCGCTAAAAGAAGGGACTCTATTTTCGATATAGTTATTGGCGAACGTAGTGCTTTATTCTAGAAAAGAATGCGTTCTCCAAATTCACCACCTTGATCTTCAAAATCATTTGTTATTTGACTTATAGTCAAATAAAACAACCCAGAGAGAGGAGATCACAACCGTCAAAAAAGCAGGCTATGACGTCCTCCCTTGGGAAAAAGAGGTGATGATAATTAAACGAAGGTTAACCTATATTTAAATCTTTCGGTTGTGTTGTAACTTTATAATAAGAACATGCACTTCGAAAAGTGCTTAAAGGCGGTTACTTTTCAGTATTTATGGATAAAGAAGAGGTTAAAAATCCTTCGTTTAAAGAGCGAGTTAGACACGAACGAGTTGGACATAAGTCTGAATCCACTATTCAGCCAATATCCAACTCACAGATTGATTTAGAGCGAGTTAGACATAAGTCTGAATCCACTATTCAGCCAATATCCAACTCACAGATTGATTTAGAGCGAGTTAGACACGAACGAGTTGGACAAGAGCAAGTTCAGGATATGCTTTTTAATGACGATTTGGGTTGGCAGGCTTTAATTTATGATTTGATTAACAGCGAACAATTAGACCCTTGGGATATTGATATTTCTATTTTGGCTCAAAAATATCTTTCGAAGATTCGCGAATTGGAAGAAGCGAATTTTGTTATTTCTTCTAAAGTTTTATTGGCGGCGTCTTTACTTTTACGTTTGAAGTCAGAGATTTTAATTAATCGGGATTTACAACTTTTAGATGAAGCAGCTTATGGAAAAAAAGAAGTGAAAGTTTATTCGCAGGAACGAATAGATTTAGATGAAGACATTCCAGGATTAGTTCTTAGAACGCCTTTACCGAGACATAAAAGAGTTACTCTTCAAGAATTGATTAAAGCTTTGAGTCAAGCAATTTCTACGGAAAATCGCAGAATTAAACGAGTTCTCGTAATGAAACAACACGAACTTGAAGCACATATATCTTTACCGAGAAGATTATTTAATTTGCAGGATAAAATTTCTGAAATTTATTCTAAACTAAAAAGTGTGTTTAGTAAAAGCGATGAAAGAATTGCCTTCTCGCAACTTTCTTCTATGAATTCCGAAGATAAATTGATGACATTTATTTCACTTTTACATTTAGATAATCAACAAAAAATTTGGCTTGAACAAGACGGACATTTTGAAGAAATTTGGATTTTGTTAAAAGAAATTTATGAAAATAAAAATAAAGATTTACTTGAAAAATTAAAGAATGAAGTCGATGCTTTGGAATTACAGCACGAATCTGAAGCGCGAATTAATGGTGCAAGCGGTTTTTCTAATTTAACGGAAATTTAAATTTTAATTAGTTTAGAAATTAACGATTTTTCCGTCAATAATGATTCTTCTCCAGATTTCATATCTCTTAGCTTGTATTTCTTTTTAGAAATTTCGTCCTTACCTATAAAAATTGCGTAAGGAATTCCATAAGAATCTGCATATTCTAAAGCCTTGCCGATTTTTTCAAAATTTGTAACACATGAAATATTTTGCATTCTTAATTTTTGTGCAAATTTTATTGTTTCTTTGTCTTGATTTATTGAAATAAGTGCTACCTTTGTTTTTATTATTTCTATTTTCGCTTTTGCAGAAATTCTGTCTAATCCAAAAGATATTCCTACTGCGGGTATTTCTCGATTCATAAATCTTCCAACAGATTTATCGTATCTTCCTCCTCCTGCAATTGTTTGTTTTTCATTTTTTACTTCAAAAATATTTCCGGTATAATATGACAATCCTCTTGCGAGCCAAGGATTAAATTTTATTTTAAATCCATATGCTTTTCCAAATTCTTCAAGTTTGAAAATTTCATCTGCTCCTTCAAATAGATTATCTTTGAAAAAATTTAAATCTTTTTGCATAAGCTTAAACAAAGAAATTATTTGATTCGCATCAGCATATTTTCGAAGATTTATTTTTACAGTGTCTTCTCCGATTTTGTCTATTTTGTCTAACTCTCTAATTACTGCAATTCCATTTTCTATCTGCAAACTATTTATTATTGCATTTAAGAGTTTCCTGTTATTTACTTCTACATTAAAGTTTATGTTTAATTCTTTTAGTAAATCTGTAGTTATTGCTAAAATTTCAGCATCGGATTCAATGGACAAATCGCCGATAACGTCTACATCACATTGCGTGAATTCTCTGAATCTTTCAGTGCCTGTTGGCTCGTCTCTAAAAACTGAACCGATTTGATATCTTTTGAAAGGCATTTTTAAATTAGGATTTAATTTTATTAATTTTGCTAACTGAAATGTGAATTCATATCTTATGCTTAAATTTCTTCCTCCTCTATCCTTTAATCTAAATCTATCTGAAATTGCGTCATCTTCTGATTCTAAAGAATTTGTTCGCATTAGTTCCTCATATTCTATTGTCGGAGTTTCTATTGGAACGAATCCATAATTTTGAAACTTTTTTTCAATAACTGCTCGCACAGCTGTTCTTTTTTGAGATTCTGGAGGCAAGATATCTTGAAATCCTTTGACTGTTTCTGGTTCATATATCATTTTATTTTATTCCTTTTTTTATTTATCTATTTTCGTATTGACACGAAAAAGCGGAAGGTGACACTCGCTACGTCTGATGACGCATCGGTGACTCCAACTCTGATGAGTTGTAGTGAATACTTCTCACCTTTTTTACTTTGAAAGCGGAAGGTGAGAATCGAACTCACTCCAACAGCGCCACAAGCTGTTATGCTACCATTACACAACATCCGCCATGCATTTAATTGTTTGTCTTTATAGGTGATACGTCGATCAAAACTGCTGTTTTGTCGATCGTACCAAAAACAAGCAACAGCATTGTTTTTGCTATATAAAGACTGCGAATTTGTGCTTTTTGTAAAGTTATAACTAGAAAATGCTCGTTCAGTTGAGCTGATGAATAAACCTCGTGGTTTGTAAATTCATATTAATTTAAGTCTTAATTAGTTTATAAATTTATTGTTAGCGTGGTCCACTTGAACTTGTAAATCTTTTTTTAGGATAAAGAATTTCCTCAATTAATCCTACTTTTAGGGCTTCCTTTGCTGAAAAGAAAGTGCCATATAACTGAGCTGTAAAGTAAACGGCACCTATTTTCAACCGCAAGCTTTTTATGGTCACTAAATTTAACTTTGTTATGGAAACAAAATTGTTAAAACCTGAAAAGTTAGAGAAAGGAGACACCATAGCATTCATAGCACCAGCTGGAGGACTCGCAGCTTTAACTTTACATAGGTTGGAAAAAGGAAGGCAATTCTTTGAAGGTTTAGGTTACAAGGTTAAAGTATTTCCTACTGCTAAAAAGAATTCAGGAATTAGCTCTGATACTGCTGAAAATAGAGCTAAAGATATTATGGAAGCTTTTAGAGATAAGGACATTAAAGCCATAATCACGACTATAGGCGGTAATACTTCTCACCAGACTTTAGAATATTTAGACTTCGCAACTATCAAGAGAAATCCAAAAATTCTTTGTGGATATTCGGATATTACAAGTTTACATTTGGCTTTATACTCCCAAATAGGATTAGTTGGTTTTTACGGTCCTGCTGTAATTACTCAGTTTGGAGAGAACCCCCAGCCAGATGATTTTACAGTTACGCATTTTTTCAAGGCAGTAAATGGAGATATTGGAGAAGTTAAACCATCTAAACAATGGGCGGATGATAAAAGTATAGACTGGATAAATAAAGACGATTTGAAGAAAAAAAGGAAATACCAAGAGAATAAAGGATATGAATGGTTAAAAGAAGGAAAAGCTGAGGGTAAAATTCTCGGTGGATGTTTGCCTGTAATATTACATTTAGCTGGAACAAAATATTGGCCTAATTTTAAAGATAAAATCTTATTACTAGAAACTCCAGAAGGTGAAGACTTTAGAAAGGGAGAGAGCTTAGCCAACGTAGATTCTGCTTTAGGAGATTTGAGAAACTTAGGGGTATTCAAACAAGTTAAAGGTATTGTTTTTGGTAGAGGATTTGGGTATACAGAAGAACAAATTAAGAAATTAAAAGGAATTATTTTGTATAATACAAGAGATTATAATATTCCTATTTTATATAATGTTGATATTGGACATACAGATCCAATAATCACTATTCCATTAGGAGTTAAAGTTGAGTTAGATTCCAGAAGAAATAAATTTGGATTCTTAGAGCAAGCCGTTTTAGGATGAACTAAGTTTTATTAAATCTAACCATCTATTTTCCCCCAAATCTAACTCTTGTCCTGCCCTATTGCATGGAACTTCATCCAAAGTCGTATGTGCTTCTATGAAGTTATGTTGAATGATTAAGGCATTCATCAAGATAGGAGCAGACCATAAAGCTTTCAATCCCCTAAAATCATCTACTCTATCTTTAATCTTCATAAAGACGGTTTCTATTCTATAATTATGTATTTTAGTAACACTTGCATTTTGTATTTTATGCTCAACTGTTAAACCCCCAACCTTGTTAGAATAAAAGAGTTTTCTAAATGCTTTAGGATAGAAAACCCCACCATCTGTCTGAATGAATTTAGGTTTTCCTTTCTGGATTGACTTAAACAAGAATTTTTGTGCTTCTATTGGATTACCCGATAAACTATAATGAACTCCAGTAATTAATCGAGTATCCCAATCAATACAACACCAAAATCTATCATCTCTTCCGCCACAATCAATTAAGGTTTCATCAGCATAGAAACTATTTCCCATATTATATCCTAACTTATCAACAAACTTGCTAACCTTTAAAGTATATCTTCTTACCCAATCAAGAATACTCATATGGCTGATTTTTGTGTTTAAATGCCTACTTAATTGATTTCTCATTTTTCTGCTTGATAAATTGGAAATGTACATATCAATAGACATCGTTATAATCTTCTCATTATTTCTCATTCTATAAAAGCCGTCGTCATTTGTGAAAAACTTATGACAATCTTTACAATAATATTTTTGAATTTTACCTCGATGTTCTGTTCTTCTAAATCCTTTCTTGCAGAAATTTAGGCTTGAGCAATTTTTACATTTTATAGTATTTTTCATACTATAATTAGGCACCCGAAGTATATAAACCTTTCGGAACCCGAATTATTAAGCCCTTTCTATTACTATCTTATTCTTTTCAATCTTTACTTTTAACTCTTTATCAAGTAAATTTAATTGTTCAACTGCTTCTTTGGGTAAATTTATTCGATATTTGTAATAGGTCGTATTTCCAATTTTTTTATCAACCACTTTCATAACTTTCATAAAATCATTAGGAACCCGAAGTTTAAAAAGCTATTGAAATTTATCAAAAGTAGATGACGCTAACTTTACAGCTCACATATAACTTATATTTTAATAGTTTATAATTATTGTCGAACTCAGCTAAATTCTGTCAATGCCCTGTTTTTCAAATTCGCATTTTATCTTCGGTGAATGGTATGCTCCTGCCGGTCTGAAAAACTTTGAGAAGTTTTTGGCACCGTCAGTAGCACAAGTATTTCGCTTTGCTCAATACTTGAAATGCTCCTGCCGGGATTTGAACCCGGGTTTCCGCCGTTCTCCACTACCGCGTTAGCGGTACCGAGCATACTTCATGCTACTCGAGAACGAGTAGGAAGGTATAGTCTCAACGACATAACCTCACATGAAGTTGTATGCGAGAGGGCGGTGTCCTTGACCACTAGACTACAAGAGCCTAAATAAAACTATTAAGAATGCTTTAAAAGGTTTTCACTGATAATATTGAAATCTTTTAAGTCTGTCTAGAAAGTCTTCAGGCAAGTCATCTTCTTTAACGACGCCTGCTTTGTTAATTATTGTATGTCTTGGTTTTCTAGGAATGGACCCTTTGAAATTAATAACGGGTTTTCCATAAATTTCTAAGTATTCTGGATATTGAATAAAATTGTATTCGGCTCCATCAATGTATCCTCTAGTGCGCGCAATTCTTCCAGTTAAAGAGTCGTCTCCACTTTCAGAAATAATTCTTGTTATTTCATCATATACTTTTTTTCCTAAATTATTTTTGTTATTCATAAAATAAATAAAAAAAATCAGTATTTAAAGGTAATTAAAATATTAATTGATTAAAAAAAATATTTTTTTGTCAGGATTAATTCAATCACAAAGACCAAATCCTAAAATAGCCCCGCCAGGATTACTTCAAATTGTAAAATTTGGAGTTGCCGATAACATCAGTTAGCGAGCACTTCGAATCCTGTAAATAGCCCCGCCAGGATTCGAACCTGGGTCACCGGAGCCAGAGTCCAGTATCCTTGACCAATAGACTACAAGAGCCTAAATAAAACTAACTAAAATGCTTTAAAAGTCTTATGTATATCAAACAATTAAAATAAGAAGAGTATTACAAAAATACCTATAGTATTGAAAACAAAACTAACAAATGCAAAAACACCAACGTGAGCTTTGCTTAATCCTGCTAAAAGCATAATTCCTAATTCATCAGGCAAAGGTGAGGCGATTATGATTCCGGCAATAGCATACAAAATTGATTTCTGTAAAGAATAATTTAAATGTTTATGAAAAAATGAATCAAAGGATTTGACTGCCTTTATTCTCTGAATCTTTTTGAATTCATCCATCATATTAAATCGTATAAATGAAAATATTAAGCTGTCGGTAATAAGAGCACCAAATCCCGCAATTATGCTCGCAGTCAATATATTAGTCGGTTCAGCTAATACGAATATCCCAATAGCAAATGGATTTGTAAACCCATATGAAAAAAGAAGTCCAGCAATAAAGATACTCCAATATCCATGACTGACAAAAAAAGGAATATAATCAGAAAATAAATTAGAAGTAAAAAAATAATAGGCTAATGCAACAAATATAAAGTATAATTTAATTTTAGGATATTTTATTTTTGAAAAAATAAATTTTACAAGATTGTGGTGATAATGACTATGTTTATCATGCTCAGATAAATTGTTATTATTTAGTTTCATAAATAAAACATGTCTTTCAAATATATAAAAATAGCCCCGCCAGGATTACTTCAAATTGTAAAATTTGGAGTTGCCGATAACATCAGTTAGCGAGCACTTCGAATCCTGTAAATAGCCCCGCCAGGATTACTTCAAATTGTAAAATTTGGAGTTGCCGATAACATCAGTTAGCGAGCACTTCGAATCCTGTAAATAGCCCCGCCAGGATTCGAACCTGGGTCACCGGAGCCAGAGTCCAGTATACTTGACCACTATACTACAGGGCTTTATGCTCTTTAAAAAAAAGAGGATATTTATCTTTAAAACAGGCAGTTTAAAAAGTTTTGTTTAAATGTGACATAAATTTATAAATACCACAAAGATATTCCACATTCGAGGAAAAGATGAGTGATGAGTTAATTGAAAAAAAAGAAGTTCAGGCACAAATTATGCCGACGATAGTTGATGCGAGTCACCATAAAGCAACAAAAGAAGAAATAATTAATATTTTGAAACAAGTAATTCCTGGAACACAAATTCGTTCAGCTTTGAATGGAATAGTTCAAGCAAAAAAAGGTGCATTAATTATTATTGATAAAACTGGATTGGATAATATTATGGATGGGGGATTTAAAGTAAATTGTAAACTCACTCCACAAAGATTAGTTGAACTTTCAAAAATGGATGGAGCAATAGTTTTATCTGACGATTTGAAAAGAATAACTCATGCAAATGTAACAATTTATCCAGACACAAAAATTTCGACGAATGAAACTGGAACAAGACACAAAACTGCCGAAAGAACAGCGAAGATGCTTGGAACTTTTGTAATTTGTTTATCTGAAAGAAAAAATGAAATTAATTTGTATTATAAAAATATAAAATATCCTCTAAAAGAAACTCACGAAATTGTAAGTAAAGCTATGCAAATGTTGCACCTCTTAGAAAAGCAAAGAGAATTATTTGACGAATATCTTTTACAACTTAATTTACACGAAATATACGACGATTTGAGTTTAGAACAATCTTGTAAAGTAATTCAAAAAGGAGCAGCGATTGAAAAATTATTGGAAAGTCACGAAAAAACTTTATTGGAATTAGGAAATGAAGGTTTCGCGTTGAAACAAAGAATTAGAGAATTAATAAAAGGTGTAAGCAAAGAAATGAATTTAGTTGTAAAAGATTATACAAAATTAAATGCAAATAAATCGCGTAAATTATTGGAAGCATTAAATTATGAAGAAACTCTTAATGCAGAAAATATTTTGATAGCTTTGGCTCAAAGAGAAACGGAAAGAATAAGTTCTATTAAGGGTTGGAGAATTCTTGAAAAAACTTCTTTAACTGAAAGAGAAATTGGCGAGTTGACTAATAAATTAGGTAGCCTTAAATCTGTCTTGTCTGCTCACGAATCTGATTTGGTTCATACAATTGGCGAGGAAAAAATGAAAATTTTCACGAAAGAGATAGAAAAAATCAAGAACCAATAGGTTTTAAAAACCCCTAAAACACAATAGGTTTATGAAACGATCATCACGACGCTGGAAGAAGAAAAATCAAATGCGATGGAAATGGCAGCGCAAGAGATTAAGAAAAGAAAAGCGAAAGAGAAAATTGCATAGAGCCGGAAAAGCTTAGAATTAGTTGAAAATTTTTAGTTTTAGATTAAAATTGACGTTTTATAATTTATTAAATATTTGATTGACCTTTGACTGCGGCAGGAGACTCTCCCCCGTGCCAAGTTAAACGAGGACGTATACGCATTGGATAAATTCTTTCCGAATTATCGTCTAAAATTATCGCAGAACCTTTACTACTAGGTAAATTGTCTAATGATGTTTTTATGTTGTCTAATAAATAAGTTTGCATAATTTGATTTAACGCGTCAATATCTGGTTTTGCAGTCACACGATGTGAAATAATAATATCTGATTGAGTCATTACATCTTCGTGGATTTGTCCGGGTTGTTGTGTTGCTAAAACTAACGAGATTCCTGGTTGTCTTCCTTCACGCAGAATTTGCACGAGTGCATCGGTTGCAGGAGTTTTATAATGTTTTGGAAGAAATTCGTGAGCTTCGTCGAGAAATAACCAAATAAGCGGAGTATTACGTATCGGATTATAACTCATATAATCAATTCCGTGTTGGATTGATTGAATTTCTTCTTGCTTTCGCGCGTTAATTCTTTGAGTGAATAATTTTTTACTAACTAATCCGATTACAAGTCCTCGAACATTGAACGCACCAATTGAACTGTAGACGGATAAATCAATTATTGTTGTGATACCTGCGTTGACTAAGTCAGTTATTTCAGTTCCTTCGTTCGTTATTGAAAAAATTCCCCAATTTTCTGCAGCTTGAAACAAAGATTTTACAATATTTTTTGTTTCTTGATTTGTTTCGTGAGTATTATTTATTTGTTTAATTACATCTTTTAATGTGAAATCATTAGACTCTTTTTTTAATTGATTTATTGTATTAGTTATTAATACTCCTTCTTGTGAAGTCATTGAAAGATTAAATGTGATTACCCAATCTTCTGCATCTAATTCTGACGCCTTTAATGCGAAAGGTTTGTCTATTGGAATTCCTTTATCTTGATATTCTTTCATTTTTCCAAATGGCGCAAATACTTTTACTGGCGAAGACATTGGTTCGAGTTTCCATTCGGCTAATTGATATTTTTCTTTTTCGTTTTTATATTTCATTGTCCAAAAAATTCCCATTGTATCAAAAATTAAAGGGGCAATATTTCTTGATACTTCTGGTGGTAAATTTGCGATTTCTTCAGTGATTACACCTAAGGTATAACTTTTTCCAGAACCTCTTTTTCCAGCGACTAAAATCACATGCGATCTTGCGACGTCGAGATATAAACTATTTGAAAGCGAAGTATATGCACCCATAGTTACATAACTTTTTCCGAGATAAACTAATCCTGCATCACCAAATCTTTTTTTATCCGCTTTATCTCTTCCGAGAATTATATTGTAACTCATATTCTTTTATTGATATTCGTGATTAAATAGTTGTTGTTACATAATGTTTAAATAAAACTCTTTTTAATTCGTATTATGTCTAAACATGAATTACCTGCTTTACCATTTGTTTTTGATGCATTAGAACCGTATATGGATGCTAAAACTGTTGAGATACATTGGGGAAAGCATCATAAAACTTATGTAGATAAATTAAATTTGGCTTTGGAAAAATATTCTGATTTATTTGATAAAACTATTGAGGACTTGTTAATTGATTTGAATGCAGTTCCTGTTGATATTCGCAATGCTGTTAGAAATTTTGGAGGAGGACATGCAAATCACTCTTTATTTTGGAAAATTCTTTCTCCAAAAAAAACAAAATGTTCTGGAAAAATTGCTGATGCTTTGAATAAAACTTTTGGAAATTTTGAAGAATTCAAAAAACAATTTAGCGATAAAAGTTTAGCCCTTTTTGGAAGTGGGTGGGTTTGGTTAGTCGTCGATTTAAAGACTAAAAATTTAGAAATAATCAGTACCTTAAATCAAGATTCTCCTTTATCTTTAGGTAAAAAACCAATTTTAGTTATCGACTTATGGGAACATGCTTATTATTTGAAATACCAAAATCGTAGAAATGAATTTATTGAATCGTGGTGGAATTTAGTAAATTGGAATAAAGTTGAAGAATTATTTTCTCTCTAATTCTGAAGGTGGCAAACAATAAATTTCAGTTATTGGCTTATTTATTAAAAGTATACGTCGAAAAGGTTTTTTGAGTTTAACATTTATCATATTTAATCCGATTGCAAATTTTCTACCAACTTCTGGTTTAATAAGTGCTTCAACTAAACCATCGTGATTTGGAGAATATAGTGCCTTTCTAAATAAATCATATCTTTCTTGTAATTCTTTTTTTGTTTGCCAGTCAGTTCCATTGTTTAATATAAACTTTTTTAAAAAACTCAAATACTCGTCTACTAATTCTCTTTCTTTCAAAGCTATTCTTTTTTGAGTATTCAAACATCTTACGAAAATTTCATGATTTTCAAAATTTTCAGGTATTGCTCCTAAAAATAAAGGCATTAGGACTCTTTCTTCAGGACATTGATCAATTTTGTAACCTCTCGGAACTGAGTCATATCCAATTTTTATTTCTGTTTTCTCATCAAACTTATACGCTAATCCTCTTGATTCTCCGATAAATAGAGGAATATATGGTTGCAAATTTTCCATATTCTGTTTCATATATTTAGCTTTTAAATTTATAGTGTATGCAATTATTTTCATTAATTTATAGCGTAAATTGGCTAAAGTAAAATTCTGATTATTGAAAATTACTTGAAGTATAGCCTAACATAAAAAATAAACTACTCAAACGATTGATATATTTAAAAATTTCAGGCCTTAAATTTTTATCTCTTAATAATTTTACAAGTAATGTTTCAAGTTCACGACATTTAATACGGCATTCATTAAATCCAATAGATTGTTGAGTATTAAATCTTACAAATTTATTTGGTGGTTCTCCTAGAGTGTCAATATAAAGTTCTAAATTTTTCAAATCATCTTCAGTTATTGGAGCATTAAGGCAATCTTTCGAACAATTTGCTATTTCTCCAGCAGTCTGCCATAATTTCAATTGAACATTTTGTAAAATTTCTTTATGTTTACCAGAATCAATTAACAAGGACATGTCAATAACAGATTGTAAACTGTCGATTTTTCCATTTACAACAATAATGTTGCTATCTTTCAAAATAGATTTTCCAGAAAAATCACTAGTGAAACCAAAATCTCCTAAAGCAGTGTATACTTTGCGACTCACAACTAATTTATAGAAATAGAGTAAATAAATATTATTGTGATATACTTTAAATTATCTTTTAAAATTTAAATTATCTTTTTTAAAGAGTTGTAAAATAGAACATAAATCTTTATAATCAAACATAAATCTAAACAATTAACAAGGGGAGAAAAAATGAGTCAAAGTGAAATTTGGACGGAAAAATACAGACCAGCTATATTTGATAATGTCGTCGGTCAACAAGAAATAATTAAAAGAATAAGAGCGTTAGTTCAAGCAATGAATATTCCTCATTTAATGTTTGCAGGCCCAGCCGGAACTGGAAAATCAACATTAGCGTTAATCACAGTGAAAGAATTGTTTAAAGAAAAATGGAGAGATAATTATTTAGAACTTAATGCTTCAGATGAAAGAGGAATAAATGTCGTGCGAGAAAAAGTTAAAGATTTCGCAAGAACAAAAGCAATTGGGGCAGTTCCATTTAAAGTAATATTTTTAGATGAAGCAGATGCGTTAACGCCTGAAGCTCAACAAGCTCTAAGAAGAACAATGGAAAATTATTCCAACACTTGTAGATTTATTATGTCTTGTAATTATTCTAGTAAAATAATTGACCCGATTCAATCACGTTGCGTAGTTTTTCGTTTTAAACTTCTTGAAAAAAAAGATATCATTACAGTAATAAAAAGAATATCTGAAATTGAAAAATTAAAAATAACTGATGAAGCTCTTGAAACACTTTACGAAATGAGTGAGGGGGATTGTCGTCGAGCAATTAATATGTTGCAAGCAACTGCATCAATTTCGTTAGACATAAACGGCGAAATGATTCGAGTAATTGCCTCTTCTTCAAAACCTACGAATGTGCGTATAGTTTTAGATTATGCGCTCACTGGAGATTTTCTAAACGCGAGAGATAAATTATTAGATATTATGTTGAAAGATAGCGTTTCGGGAACAGATGTAATTAAAGCAATTCAAAAAGAGATTTGGAATCTTCAAATAGAACCTCAAATAAAAGTTAAACTTACTGAAAAAACCGGAGAAGCAGAATTTAGATTAACGGAAGGAAGCGATGAGTTTGTTCAATTACAAGCGCTTTTAGCGTCGTTCGTTCTTGCAGGTAGTAAAGAAGACATCTAATGAATCGTTCATCAACTTTTGTAGAAAAATATCGTCCAAAATTAAGTAAAGAATTAGTTGGACAAGAAAAATCAGTTCAAGAAGTAGAAAAATTTTTAAAAGAATTTCCTAAGAAAAAAGCGTTAATTTTGCACGGACCACCAGGTGTTGGAAAAACGACGCTCGTTCATGCAATTGCGAAAGAAAACAATATTGATATTTTTGAATTAAATGCATCTGATTTAAGAAATAGATTAAAATTAGAAGAAGTTTTAAAACCTGCGTCTCAACAACATAGTCTTTTCAAATCAAATAAAATTTTACTTATGGACGAAGTTGATGGAGTAACTGGTGAAGATAGAGGAGGAGTTCCTGAGCTCATAAGAATAATTGATAAAACAGCACATCCAATAATAATGACTGGCAATGATATTTGGGATTCAAAATTTTCAGAGTTAAGACCAAAATGTAAATTAGTAGAAATGAAAAGTGCAACTATAGAAAATCTTGTAAAAGTAATTAACGATGTTTTGCGAAAAGAAGGGGTTGAAGAAAATCCTCATTTTCTCAAACAAATCGCTATAAAATCGCAAGGAGATTTAAGAGCTGCACTAAATGATGTCCAAACATACGTTTTAACTGACAGAAGCAATGTAGACTTTTTAGAAGAACGCCATAAAGAAGACAGCATTTTTAATATTCTTAAAAAATTATTTCAAGAAAGAGAAAATCATTTAAATTTATTTGATAACACAAGTATGTCCTTAGACGAAATTTTATTATGGATTGAAGAAAATATTCCGAGAGAATATAAAGGTAAAGAATTAGCAAGAGCATATCTTGCATTAGCTAAAGCAGATGTTTTCCGAGGGAGAATCTATAAGCAACAATTTTGGCGTTTTCTTGTATATCAAAATATTTTTCAGAGTGCGGGAATTTCTTATGCTAAAGATAAACCAAAATCTGCATTTACAAAATATGAAAGGCCTCAAAGAATTTTAAAAATTTGGTTAAACAATACAAAAATGGCTAAGAAAAAAACAATTTCTCAAAAATATGCTCGTTTCGTTCATTGTTCAACAAAAAGAGCAATGCGTGATTTTTATTTGATAAAAAAAATAATTGGGCAAAATCCAGAAACGATAAAAAGTCTTCAACTAACGGATGAAGAAGTAGAATTTATTAGAAAATAAAATTTTCTCGTAAAATTTTTTGATTTTCACCAATTTACATTATAAATTGTTTCAATAAAAATTCGCTGTAAAAGAAGGTTTTATTTAATTTCTGGGTTTAATACTCCGATGCTCTGCATCGGCCAGAAATTAAACTGCAAAGTCTTTCTAGACTTTGAGGTGCTCAAAGTTTTCCACAGATAAACTTTGACATTAGAAATTCTTGAATCAAAAACAATAAGATTTGCTTAAATTTGCAAATCTTGTGTGCTCAAAGTGGCGATACACTTTGACATTTCCGAATACCTTCGGGCTCTGCCCTGGTTCGGTAGGAAATTTTAGAGAATTTCTTTATTTAGAATTAAATTCTGTGTAATTACATTTACCACAGTGTAAACGATTTAAACCGCTACCAAGAAAAACACCTGGACCGCAACGAGGACAGAATTTTTCAGAGCGAGTAACTTTATCTCCTGAAATTTTATATAATTTATATTTCTGACTAGTAGGTTTATTTTTATGTGGTTTTTTACCACCCTTTTCTCCTTTTGCAGCCATTATGCAGAAACCTCTTTCTTAACTTTAGATTTAGGTTCAACAATTTGTAATTTTTCTGCAGAATCATAAACTCTCGCTTCAATTTTGAAAACTGATGTTCCAAAACCGCCGTGAATTCCTAAAATTACGACGCATTCAGGTGTTGTCTTATAATGTTCTGCGACTACTTGTTTCGCTGTAGAAATTCCCGGATTTGAAATAAATTCTTTCATTAAAATAACTTCTTTTCTATGTAATAAAATATTTTTGACTTCTGCAATAATTTTCATCTTAACCTCAAGGCAAAAATGCCCTTACTTTTGATACCTGTGTGTTTAGCAAGTTCTGAATTTTCAGAATCTATAACTGTAATTTTTCCTTTGAAGCTGTCGGTGCCTTCTGTGCCTTGACAATTAGGACAAGAAGTTCCTTCAAAAATCATTTTACAATGTTTACAAGCTTTTTCTTTATTGGCCATTATTCTTTTTCTCCTTTTTAGGTTTCTTAGATTCGCCTTTATCTATTTTTTTTGCAGAGGCAATCGCTTTTCTTTGAGCATCTTCTATCCACTCGATTTTACCAAGTCCTGGTTGTCGCATAGTAAGTCCAATTTTGGGCTCGCCAGCTTTATAGCTAATCGCAACGATACGAGCTAAGCAATTATCGCCTACATTTAAAGAACGCTTTGAAATCTTGCCTTGTAAATTTCCTGTTTTGCTTAACGAAACGAAATCTTCCATAGTTTGAGAAATGTGAATCATTCCTTGTGTTGGGCCGATTTGCATAAATGCTCCGAAATTAGTAATGTCTTTTATTGTTCCAGGAATAAGTTCGTGTAGTTCTGGTTTCCAAACTAAAACTGTAAATTTTGATTTGTAATATGCTGCTCCGTCGCCAGGAATAATTACGCCTTCGCCGACATCTTCCACGCTAATGACTGAAATAACGAAACCTAATTCTTTATGCATAGTTCTAATATAAGATTCTTGCAACTGTTCAGTAACTGCGTCTTTTGTGGCTAGGCCAAAATGTTTAGGTTCAACACGAATATGGTCTTCAACTTCAGCAATATAAAACATAATTTAAAGAGAAAAATGTGGTTTTTAAAGTCTTCTGTTAGTAAGAAGAAAATAATGGAAAATTTTGAAATATTTTTTCTTTATATTTAAGCGCCTTCTTCAACGCCGACACGATTTTGAGCTTTAAATATGACTATTTTTTTAGGAATTTGTTTTTTAATTTCCTTATCGAGAGTTGCTATGAAAATTCCTTCTTGTCCTCGTTTAATCAGCCAATCGTCAACTCTACCAGTCCCCAAACTATTTTTTTTAATTTTATTTTTTTCCAATAATTCAAAAGCAACATCAATTGCAATACGATCTTCGTGAGAAACACGGTTGCTAATTCTCAAATCTTTCATTTCTTGTAAAACTTCGCGTGGCACGACGGGAATAAATCCTTGTTCAGCAAGTTGGGAGAGAAAATCTATTCTTTCACGAATACAAGAAATAATAAAACTACTATCTAAAATTACTTTCATAAATTTAATAAGTAATTCCCCTTTATTAAGATTACTCTACATAAAGTATCTTTATATATAAAACAAGACTATTAAATTAATGGAAGAGCGACAACATTTAATTGATGTTCTAACAAAAGCGAAAGATGCATTGGAACAACAAGACTCTTCAAAATTAAAAGATTTGTCTGAACAAACAATACATTCTGCTTCGGTTTATCAGCATACGGATTTTGTTCTTGTTGCAGTCATAACTTATGCTTTAAGTAAAATATTGGAAAGGAAAGAAAAATTACCTATAAAAAATTGGCAAATTTTTATTAGAGAAATAAATAATTCTCTGAATTTATCAATAAGTGCTTTGCAAAGAAATAAACAAAAATTATTTATCAGTGCTCTTGAAAAAATAAAACATTATCTTCAAAACGAAGCCAATTTAATTAGTCCAATAATTCAAGAAGTTTTAAGAAAAGCGGCGATAAATAAAGCTTCAAAAATATATGAACACGGAATTTCTCTTTCTAAAACGACAAAAATATTAGGTGTAACGCCTTGGGAATTGACAGAATATCTTGGAGAAAAAGAAAGTCCCCATTTACATTTTAATAATACTCTGGATATTCGCGATAGAATTAAACATACGATGGATTTTTTCAAATGAAACAAGAGGAAAGAGAAGCAATTAAGAATTACAACTCATCTGCAGAAGCATATCATAATTGGCGAACAAAGGAAAATCCTCAAGGATGGTTTTATAACGAGTTATTAGAAATGCCCTCAACACTTAGCCTATTGGGAGAGGTAAGAGACAAGAAGATTCTTGATTTTGGGTGTGGTACTGGAATTTATGCAAAGATTCTCACTAGAATGGGAGCAAAATTAAAGGGATTTGATATTTCTAAAGAGATGTTAGATATTGCAAAAAGAGATAATCCGATTTTAGACTTAAGATTGGGGTCAGGTTATAATATTCCATTCAAAGAAAAATTTGACATCGTACTAGCTTCTCTTGTTGTGCACTATCTTAAAGATTGGAATAATATGTTCAAAGAAGTTTCCAGAGTCCTGAATAAAGGCGGATATTTTATATTTTCTACTGGAAATCCTGTTGCTGAAGCTAGAAAAAAGATAAAGATAGGGAATAAAAAAATAAGTGTTTTGGATAATTATTTTAGTGAGGGTAAAATTTATGGTCCTTGGAGAAGCAATAATGGGAAGAAAATAAGAATGCATTCTTATCATAAAACATACGAAACCATCATTAAGACTATCATAATTAATAATTTTGAGATAATTGACTATAAAGATTGTTTTCCTATAAAAAAAGCTAAAAAATTATTTCCTAAAGCTTACGCAGAATACTCAAAAAAACCATTTTTCTGTGTGTGGAAGGTGAGAAAAAAATGAGAAAATTCCTTATCCTCGACGCAGGTCCTCTAATCAACTTATCAATGAATGGTTTATTAGATATCTTTGAAAATATAAAAAAAATTGGAATAAACATTGTAATAACGAATTATGTTTATCAAGAAGTTGTGGACAGGCCTTCACACATTCCACGATTTGAATTAGGTGCTTTAAGAATAAAAGAATTGATAGAAAAGAAAATAATTCAATTCGCTACAGAATTTGGTTTAGCAACGCAAGAAATAGAAAGTGAAACTCAATATATGTTGAAGCGAATAAATTGTTCTGTAAAAGCAGGCGAACATTGTATTGAAATTGTGAGTCCAGCAGAAATTTCGTGTTTGGCTGTTAGTAAAATTTTATCCAAAAGAGGTTTTGAAAATGTTATCGGAATAGATGAAAGAACAACGCGAGTTTTATTTGAAAAACCTGCAAATCTAAAAGAGCTTATGTCTAACAAATTGCATTGTCAAATATCTCTTAACACACAGGAAATAGATAATTTAGGACGATTTAAGTTTATACGTTCAAGTGAATTAGTTTATATGTCTTACAAAAAAGGATTTATTCAGTTGAATGATAAAAGAGCATTAGAGGCGCTATTATATGCGACAAAATTTAAAGGTTGTTCAATTACTTGGGAAGAAATAGAACAATTAAAAAAATTGTAATTTTCAATTTTTTTTTGATACTTCTTGTTTCGCTTCGGAGCATAGTTGTGAACAAGTCACAATATGTATTGAACTTTGCAGTTTAATAACTCACTACGGAACTCAAAATGGGCACGGAGGGAATCGAACCCCCGAATACTGGGCTGGAGCCAGTCAGTTTACCACTAGCCTACGCACCCACTAATTGTTCAAACTTAAAGTCCTTTTAAGTATTATCCTTAACAATATTTATAAATAAGGCTCTCTTCAATAAGTTATGTCTAAAAAAGAAAATTCTGGAATTCATAAACAAAAAGAATCTCTTGAAGAACAAACCTTACATAGCATTATTGAATTACAAAAAGTTCATGTAAATCTTGCGGAGAAATTTGATAAACTTACTCATCAGATAGAAAATTTACTTGCTTTATTTGAATCGGCTGCACGCAATTTTGCGAAACAACCAAATATGCAAACGACTGAAAAAGATAAAGAATTTTTAGATAAAATAGACAAATTACTTGACCAAAATAAAGTTCTTGCAAAGGGTTTAACTTTAATGGAAGAAAGTATGCGTGAAAAATTGTATGGACAAGGAATTAGACAACCAGTTAGAAATCCCTTTCAACAATCGCCTCAACAATCACAAGTTAGTAAAGAAGTATAATGGTGCAAAAAGATATTAGTGAATTGTTTTTAATAAATTTTTTGCAGTCCATAATTTCTGCATCTGCTTATGCTATCGAAAAAAAGAGCAATAATGATAGAATTTGGGCTTTAGAGGGTGAAAAAAAACCAAATCAAGTGATGTTTCCTCAATCTTTACAAAGCTCTCAAAAAGTTTTTAATTTAAATCGAAGCGTTCAATCAAAAACCTTTCAATCAAATCCCCTATCTTCGACTACTTTGAAAAAACCAATTGAAACAAAAATAAATTCCAATTTAGCGATAGATAAGTTGAATTTTTTAATACGGGACCCTTCAGTAACTGAAATTGAATGTTCGGATTCAGAAAAAAATATTTTGGTTAAAAAAGGTGGTTCTGTACAAAGAACATCTGTGAAACTTTCGATAGAGGAGGTTTATCAATTAATTGGGGAATTTTCTCAAAAAACAAAAATTCCAGTAATTGATGGAACAATAAAAACAGCATTCAACAATCTTATTTTAACTGCTGTTTTATCTGAGACACTTGGGCCAAGATTTATTATTCAAAAAAAGAATCCTTTCAAACAATTAGTTCAAAATTAATTTTTGCGTAATTTATAAATAAAATTTTCATAAATTTGAGCTAATCTTTTTTTAGAAGAATTTTCAAGTTGATTATACATTTTAGTTATCAAAGGTAATCTTGCAATAGCTAATTTACGATTTTTACCAATTTCTTTTGTAGTATCTTCGATAATTTTCTTAATACGCGCTTCATGACTTAAATATCCTTCCGATTCTTTACCATTATTTTTTAAAACAATTTTAGGTAAACCTGTAGAATAATTAATTTCATAAGGAATAGTTGAATTCTTAAGATTGCGATTTAATAAACTGCTCAACTTCAAAATTCTTTGTTTAAATGAATATTTCATTTCGTTATCTAAATATTCATAACTTTCTAAAATTAAATTATAATATCTAATCGCAGAATTAAAATCTTTAACGATTAATGATTTTTCGCATTTTACAAATAACGATTTTTCTTTAAATGATTTTAAAATTTCTAAAAATAAAAATGAAGTAATCAAAGAAGCCAAAATAATCCATAGAAACCAAGGAACTGGACGAGAGTATTTTTTATAATCTTTAAGTTCTGTAGCTGAAACTTTTGAAATTTTAGATTCGGTTTTATCGAAAAAGAAATTGTTAATAAACGCATTAATTTTATTTTCTAAATCAACATGTGTTGGAGCTAATAAAAATCCTATTTGAACTCCTTGTTTTCCTTTAGATATTGTGAATGCTTCATGATCATAAAGGGTATTCAAAGGATTAGGGTTATCAATTAAAAAGATCATTGGTGCAGAACTAGATGAGCCAAAACTAGGATAATTTGGAATATTTTGAGAAGGAGTTATTCGGAGATTTCCTAAATTAGAAATATATGGTAAAATTGGAGGTATTGGATTCGAACTTGCTTGACCTTGGGAATTAATGCAAGATACTCCTCTCTTAACCTCGTTATAAATTATATCTTGAACTGGAGCATTGCATTCGCTATGAGAATTAATTACAACGGAGGTTCCGATTACCCAAGAGTATTTAGGTTTTTCAAATGGAGTGGGTGGAATTAAGAGATTTTGTTCTGCATAATACTCTAAAGTTTCTTCTTTTTCTTCTTCAACCAAAATTTCATTTTTTGCTTTTTTCTTTGCTCTTTCAATTATCTGGTTACCTCCTAAAGAAAGTTGAGCGTTTGTAAGAGATAATAAATTTGAAACTAAATCTAATGCGTTTTCAATTTTTAATTTATTTGCAAGAAGATATGGATCTCCTGGATATTTTGAAAGAAAATAAATTGATTTATTGTGCGCTGATTCAATTAAATTTATGATAGAAAATAATTGGTTATTAACTATAAATAATTCCTCTTGATTACAACTTAATTGATTTTGATTTGTGGAACAAGTGAATGAGTCGAAATTAATTTCTTTTATAGTTGTATCCTTTGTAATTATAACTGAGTTAGATGAAGGTGATATGACTCTATTAAATGCATTTTGAGCATATTGCAAAGCGTTTAAGCCTTCATTTAATTGAATGTCTGAAATTCTAATCTCATCTCTTGTTGGATGAGAGTTGTCGCTTGAAGATTTAGGGGGCTCTTCTGGAAGACATCCTAAATCTTCTGCACATATAATTCGTCCAGTTATTTTTTCAGAATATTTTGAAGAATATTCATTAACATAAAAAAAAGCAGATAGCGAAAGTATTATTACAAAAGTGAGATAAAATACTGATAAATGTTTTGTGTTAAAAAATTCTTCCTCTTTGATAAAGCTCATAAATAAAACAAATAAACTTTCTATAAAAATCTATCTGGACTCGGGCTTCATAACTATGTATAAAGCTGGGCGAATGCATGCATCAAAAACTGATTCAAACACTTCGGAAACATTTTCGCTGGAAGGTGTGCATTCCCAAATAACTTTATCGCTCAATGATTTTAATTTGGGATTTTTAATACGTTCAGCAAATTGATTATAGTGAGGTTGAGCAAATTTGAGATGAGATTCATAAAAATCTTCTAAATTAGATATAAATTCAGAGTAAGAATTATTTAGGCGAGGAGAATCTAGAGTCACGTTTATTTTTGGAGGACGTTCGTTCGTTATATCAAAAGAAAGAGATAATTTATCTGCTATGTCTATAATTTTTGACTTTTCATCATAAGAAAATATGGAAAAGGAATATCCTTGAGAGATGAAATAATTTCTTAGTTCTATTGTTAAATCGTTTCCAGTGAACACAAAATTAGAGTAATTAAAAGTTTAAATAAATTGCGATACTGTAAAATATATGCAAAAAAAGATTTTAGTGATTAGTTTGGGTGGGAGTTTGATAGTTCCGGAAAAAGTGGAACCTAAATGGCTTGAAAATTTTAAAGAAATAATTGAAAAGAATATTCGACAATATAAGTTCGTTATTGTTTGTGGTGGTGGTTTTGTAGCGCGTGAATATATTTCTATTTTGTCTTATGAACATAAAAGTTTGAAAAAACAATCTTTAGCTGGAATAAGTGCGACTAGAATGAACGCAAAGGTTATGATGCAAATTTTTGGAAATGGAGCAAATCACAAATTACCTTTAACTATGATAGATGTTAAAAATTTATTAAAAAAGAAAGATGTTGTTTTTTGTGGTGCGTTGAGATATGCAGATAATCAAACTTCTGATAGCACTGCTGGAAAATTAGCGAAATATTTTAAAACAAATTTTATTAATTTAACAAATATAGATGGATTATATACTGCTAATCCAAATATTGTTAAAACTGCAAAATTTATTTCTTCAATATCTTGGAATGAATTTGAAAAAATGGCTAAAAAAATAAAATATAAGCCCGGACAACATTTTGTATTGGATCAAAAGGCAGCAGAAATTATACATAAAAATAAAATAACGACTTATATTCTTGGTAAAAATTTAAAAAACTTAGAAAATTTGCTTAAAAATAAATCCTTTAAAGGAACTACAATATCACAATGATAAACACTCAAAATATTGAAGAAGCAAAAAAAATGTTAAAAAAGGAACAAAGTTTGAAAGTAGTTCTTGCACAAAATGATGAATTTAATAGAAAAATTTTAGAGTACGGACATTTTGATGTATTGTTGTCTCCAGAATCTGGAAATCGGAAAAATAAAATACGACAAACGGATAGCGGTTTAAATCATGTGACTGCGAAAATATCTTCAAAAAATAAAATTGCAATTGGAATAAATCTTGAAGAAATAAAAAATCTTGAACCCAAATTAAAGGCTGAAAGATTAGCGAAGATAAAACAAAATATAAAAATTTGTAGAAAGTCTAAAACGTTATTGGCTGTGAAAACTAATCACTTAGATGAAGCGAGAAGTTTATTGCATAATTTAGGGGCGTCAACTTATCAAACTAAACAAACAATAGTTTTTTAATATACTGAACTAAACAAGATTTATGGATGATATATTAGATTCACTTTCGTTAATTGAAAGAACAGTAGTTCCTTATTTACATAAATCTTTGAATGAAATAATTGAAAAATCGGGATTAGATAAAACTTCCGTTTTAAGAGCGCTTTCATTTTTGGAAAATAAAAAAATATTAATCTTAAAGAGTGAACAAAAAAATATCGTCGATATTGGAGTTAATGGAATACATTATAAAAAAAACCATTTGCCAGAAAGAAATTTATTATTTGTAATAGAAAATAATGATCGTAAAACAATTCAAGAGATTCGTGCAGAATCGAAAATGTCAGATAATGAGTTTAAAGTGGCTCTTGGCACTTTGAAAAATAAAGCACTAATTGAATTAAAAGAAGGAAAAATTTGGTTAATTGGAAAAAAAGAAGAAATAAGTAAGCGATTTCCAGAAGAATTATTTTTGGAAAAACTTCCAATGAATATTGACGAATTAGATGAATATGAAAAAAAAGTTTTGAAAGATTTGTCTTCAAGAAGAGATATTTTAGAAATTCATCAAGAAAAAATAATTACTTTTGAACTAACTGAAATAGGGAAGAAAATTGCGGGAAAAATTGTTTCAACAGATTTAATTGAAGAATTGACTCCTGAAATGATAAAAAACGGAATTGGAAATAAAAAATTTAGAAAATATGACTTAACTGCGAAAGTTCCAAAAATAAATGGCGGTTCAACGCATTATGTAAATCAAGCGATTGAATATGCAACTAAAATCTGGACAGATATGGGTTTTAAAGAAATTTCTGGTTCAATGACGGAAACTTCTTTTTGGAATTTCGATGTTCTTTTTACGCCACAAGATCATCCAGCTAGAGAAATGCAAGATACTTTTTTTATAAAGAATGTACTTGGTAAATTGCCAGAAAAAAGTTTAGTAGATTCAATTAAAAAAGTGCATGAAAAAGGAATTGATGGTTCAAATGGCTGGGGATATAAATGGGCAGAAGAAGAAGCGAAGAAAGTTTTGTTAAGAACTCATACTACTTGTCTTTCAGCACGTGCTCTTACTCAATTAAAAAAAGAAAATTTTCCTGCAAAATTATTTGCAATAGGAAAAGCTTTTAGAAATGAAACTCTTGATTGGTCGCATTTATTTGAGTTTTATCAAACTGAAGGAATTGTCGTTGATAAAAATGTAAATTTGACACAATTACTTGGTTATCTGAAAGAATTTTATAAAAAAATGGGGTTTGAGAAAATAAGATTTAGGCCGAGTTATTTTCCATATACTGAACCTTCAGTTGAAATAGAAATTTTTCATCCAGAAAGGCAAAAATGGCTTGAACTTGGAGGAGCAGGAATATTTCGTCCAGAAGTAACGGAGCCTTTAATTGGAAAAGAATACAAAGTTCTTGCTTGGGGGCAAGGATTTGAAAGAATAATTCTCGATTATTATAAAATAAAAGATTTGAGAAATATGTATTCAAATGATATACAAAATTTGAGAGATACTAAAACTTGGATGAAAACTTAAATGGCTAATGTAATTTTTTCACGCAAAGATTTCGAATCGGAAATAAAAATAACTAAAGAAATAGAAGAGAAAATAAACTTATTTGGAACTCCTCTTGAATCAATTAGTGAAACTGAAATAGAAATAGAAGTATTTCCTAACCGTCCCGATATTTATACTCTTCAAGGATATCTTCGAGCATTCAAAGCATTTATTGGAAAAGAAAAAGGTTTGAAAAAATATTTAGTAAATAAACCTGAAAAAAATTATATAGTTTATGTGGATAAATCTGTGAAAGAAGTTAGACCATTTACTGCTTGTGCGATTGTAAAAAATATGAGCTTTACAGATGAAGACATAAAAGAATTAATGAACGCACAGGAAAAAATAGCTACGACTCTTGGAAGAAATAGAAAAAAAATTGGAATTGGAATTTATCCGTTGGACAAAATAAACTTGCCGATAACTTACACTGCGAAAGAATCTAAAGAAATAAAGTACCAGCCACTTGGAATGAATAAAGAAGAAAGCGCGAGAGATATTTTATTATTACATCCTACTGGAAGAAAATATGCTCACTTACTTGAACATTTTGGAAAATATCCTTTGTTTTTAGACTCGTCAAAAAAAATTCTTTCGATGCCTCCGATAATAAACAGTGAAGAAACTGGTAGAATAACTAAAGAAACAAAAAATTTATTTATTGAATGTACTGGAACTGAAAAAAAAGCTGTTGAAAGAGCATTAATTATTTTGGCTACAACTTTTGCAGATATGGGTGGTAAAATTTATCAAATGGAAATTATTGATAAGGAAAAATATTCTACGCCTAATATGCAAACTCAAAAAATGAAAATTTCTGTTGAAAATGTTAAAAAATTGATAGGAATAGAAATAACTGAAAAACAAATGGAAGAATTGTTGTCTCGAATGGGGCACACTTGTAAAAACAAAATTGTAGAAATTGGCGCTTGGCGTTCGGATATAATGCATGAAGTAGACTTGATTGAAGATATTGCTATTGCGTATGGTTATGATAATTTAATTCCAGTTTTACCTGCAATTTCTACAATTGGACAGGAATCTAAAGAAAGTATATTAAAGAAAAAAATAGCTCAACTACTTGCAAACATTGGTTTTAACGAACTATCTACAAATCATTTAATAAAAAAAGAAGAGATTGATTTATACGAAGTTAAAGATTCAATAGACATTGTCGATTCTAAAACAGAATATAAAAGTCTGCGTCAAAATCTATTTATTTCAATGTTGCGAATTTTAACTGAAAATAAAGATGTTGAATATCCTCAAAAGGTTTTTGAAATAGGCAAAGTTTTTGCAAAAAATTCTCAAAAAGAATCTGGAATTGAAGAAAATGAAAAATTAATAATTGGAATAACTCCTTCAAATGTTACGGAAATAAAAAAACATTTAGATTATTTTTTTAGAAAAATCAATTTAGAATATTCGATTAAAGAGTCTTCACAAGTTAACCTTATAGACGGAAGAACTGCGTCAATAATCGTGAATGGTAAAAATATCGGTTATTTTGGAGAATTGCATCCTAATTGTCTTAAAAAAGTTGGTATGAAAATGCCCTTATCAATTACTGAGATATATTTAGAAGAAATTTACAAACTTATTAATTAAAATAATCTCTCGATTTTACATTTTGTTTATTATTATTATTGTTCTTCCAATTGCGTTCTAAAATTTCAATAATTTTTAAAATTTTAGATACATTATTATTCCATGTTTCGTAAACTTTTTTTATAAAATTAGCTTCGCCTTCAGCAGAGTATTCAACATCTAATTTGTAAAATTCTATTTCTAAGTTCATAAAAGAAGTGAATACTTCGTCCATAACTTTTTTATCTTGAGCATTAACTTCTTTTAAAAGAATGAGGAAAATAGGCGATGCTTGAGCTGGATTGAACATTAATTCAATTAAACGCAAATAATGCGAAGTTTTTTCTGCACAAATTTTGCGAATATCTCTTAATAAATTACCTGTATTTTTTTCAATTTTACCTAATTCAAAAATAATATTCATTTCTTCAAATGTTGGAAGATTATGTGTATTGCGTAATTTTTCATACTCTTGTTTTAATTCAGAAAGTTCCATAAAATAACATCGCAATAAGGGCTATAAAAACTATTGGGTGAAATTTAAGCCTCTGTCGGGATTTGAACCCGAGACCTCGTCCTGTCTGGATTGTTCAGACAATCCTGAACACCATCAAGAACTTAAGTTCTTGAGGTTACCAAGGACGCACTCTACCGGCTGAGCTACAGAGGCGTTCGTTCTTAAATAAAAAAGAAGTTATTAAAAGGTTTCTAATTACCCAGACTTGATTCAGAATAAGGCAACCATTCATTTTTTATTACATAACCTACAAC
>SICU01000004.1 GCA_009694755.1 Candidatus Pacearchaeota archaeon | reverse complement strand
AATTTTCTAAAAATCGCGAAGTAGCTCCTAGATATTTTGAAGCATTCGGAAAACGTCCTGACACGTTACAATATTCGTCAGATATTATGGGGCTAGTAAATAAAGGTGCAACTTCATTTCACGCTTCAGAAGAAATTTGGTTCAATCCTTTAGAAATAAATTCCGAAATGTCGCGTGAAGAATTGCAAAAAGCTCGTCAAGGTTGGGATCTGTTAATAGATATTGACTCGCCGTTTTTAGATTATTCAAAAATCGCCGCGATTTTATTAGTAGAAGAATTAGAAAGTCAAGGTGTAAAAAGTTACGGGATTAAATTTTCAGGTTCAAAAGGATTTCACATAATTGTTCCAAGTTCAATCTTTCCAGATTTTCACAGGGGCGTTGAAACAAAAACAATGTTTCCAGAATGGGCAAGAGCAATTGTTGAGTATCTTATGATGCGCATTCGTCCGGAATATAATAAAAGAGTTATTCAATCCGGAATTAATTTTGAAGCAGTCAAAGAAAGAATGAATCTTTCTGAAAAAGATTTAGTTTCAATTAACTGCCCAATTTGTAATCAACCGGCAACAAAAACAAATTTTGTACATTTTGAATGCGAAAGATGCCACACACCTTACGGAAAACCAAATTTTAAAATCACAAAGAAAAAACTTAGATGCACAGACTCAAGTTGTCCAGGATTTATGGATGTAAAAAAAGAAGAAGATTATTTTTTTTGTGATAAATGTAAAACAAAACTTCAAGTTTCTGAAGAAAGCAATACGAATTCAAATTATCGTTCGACAACAGTTGTCGGAAGCAAAGAATCAAAATCATTATCAGTTGCTTTAGAATTCAAAGAGGAATTGGCGGGAGAAAAAATCGCATCACTAGATTTAGTTTTAGTTGCTCCAAGACATCTTTTCAGAATGCCTTATTCCCTGCACGAAAAAACAGCTTTGGCGAGTATAGTTTTAGACAAATCTGAAATTTCCAATTTCACACCACAAGATGCAAATCCTCTAAAAATAAAAATAAAACCATTTTACAAAAATTCAGGCACAAAAGAAGCCACAAATCTTCTTGAATCTGCAATATCTTGGAAAATTAATCAAGAAGGTGAAAAAATCCCCTTCAAAAAGATATCCGAAGAATTTGTCGCAGATTTTACAGGAGTTACAGAAGAAATGTTTCCAAACTCAATTAAAAAACTTCTTAAAGGATTACAAGAAGGGCGCAAAAGAGGATTATTTATTTTAATGACTTTTCTAAAATCTTTGAATTTTCCTGACGATTACATAAATCAAAGAGTAAGAGAATGGAATGAAAAAAACACTTTGCCGTTAAAAGAAGGATACATTAAAGCTCAATTAGATTGGAATAGCAAACAAAAGAAAAAAATATTACCTCCAAATTACAGCAACGATAATTTTTACAAAGATTTACAACTTATAGACGACAAACCTCTTGAAAAAAATCCTCTAGTCGAAGTTTTAAAAAAACTTCGTAAATTTAATCGTTCAAATCAACTGCGATAAATCTTCTTTCTTGAATTTGTCCAACACGTTTTAACATAATTTGTCGTCTTATAAATTTAATACCTAAATAAATTACAAATGATAAAACTCCTACGATTGTAAACCAATATATCGTTTTTAGATTATTTTCGGAAATGGCAAATCCACTTATCCCTTTAGAAGTTAATCTGATATTTTGTTCATATTCTTTTTTCGCTAAACCTTCACTAATTTCAATAATTAAGATATAATCTCCCAAAGCATTTTTAGGCAATTCAAATTCTAAAATTTTTTCAATTCTGCTTTCAGCATCTAATATGACTGTTCCAAATTCTCCTTCAATTAAATTTTCCCGATTTTTATTAAGCAATTTGTAAATAAGTTTAATTTCTTGGGAGTTGTAATCAAACTCAACATAAACAACTCAACTTTTTTTGAAAGAACTATTGCATTTTCTTCACAATATTCTTTAAAGTTACCCTAGATTTTAGAATCAATATTCAATGTCACTTTCTTTTTTGTCATCATTTAAATAAATCTCTTCAATATATAAGATTACTTTATAAATAAATATACAACTTTATACAGCAAAAGGAAGGTAACAATTTTGCAAAATTCTTCAAGATTTAAATATTAATTTTGCGAATTAAAGAATTACAATAAACTTATCTGCCCATTTCTTTTAATTTACGCATCGTTTCATCCATCTCTTTATCACTTGAAGATTGTCCTGGACGACGAGCAGGAGGCATATTTCCAGAAGGAATAAATCTTGGAGGTGCTCTCATTGGAATTGGCCCTCTTGCTGGTGGAAATGGAGGCCTTCCGCCTGGAGGAATTCCTTGTTGATATCCTGAACTTGAATTTTGCTGGCTTCTCTTGAAAAGAAGAAGTTTAATTTTATCTTTATAGAATATTCCCGCAACAACTGCACCAATCAAAATAATTAAAATAATTATCCATAATACCCAGTTTGTTCCAGATTCTTCATTTGTTTCCGTAGATTTACAACAAACTTTAGATGATTCCGAACAAGCATCCGTAGTTTGAGTTTCTCCAGATATACAAGATGTCTCACAACTATTTCCAGCCACTGTGCAAGCATCGCTTGAAGGCAAATCATCACAAGTTGATAAACAACAAGAGCCATCACTTGATGGACTCTTTTGTCCAGAACATGTTTTATCCGACGAACAAATAACTCCATTTTGAGCAGAACAAGTGGTTAAAGTAGGCGCGTTAGAACAACAAACTCCTCCCGTTACGCAAGTATTTTGTTCTGAAACTGTTCCATTTAAATCATTTCTACATACAAGTACAGAAGAAACACAATATTTTCCAACACTCGCACAAGTTTGTGAAATTCCCCCAGTTGAAGAAACAGCACGAGGCCAACCAGCATAAAGTAAGAAACCAGTATCCCTTAAATTATTATCATTCCAACATCCGTCAGGTGTAACAATACTCAAGAAGTAATTCTTTGAACTTGTTACTTCTGCCGAAGTAGCTCCCTGCAAAGCAAAAAGTGCAAGCGAGGAATCATAATATTTATTATTTTGAGTATTCGGAGCAATCCAATATTTACTTTCTTGTTGTAATTGAACTAGTTGTGAATATTGGTCTTGTCCATTGGTTAAAGAATAAAGAACAGCACTCGGTAAATGACGTTGATTAGATTCACTCAAAGCTAACAAATAAGGTAAATAAGAAGTTATATCTTTGTTTAAACTATCCAAAGCTAATGTTGCCCACAAAGTCCCCTCATAATCGCAACTTGCTGAATCTGTTGAAAAACATTTAGAATTAAATTTCTCTATAGTTGTGCCGTCTGAAGCAGATGAATGTGCCGTTGGGGAAACAAACATAGTTGTTGAACCAGTTCTTTGATAAAGTGTTGAAGTCGTGAAATCTTTGTTACAAGAGATAGTATAGTTTTTATCAATACAAGAATTATCTACTTTTAGCCAAAATCCTCCCTGTGCTGAAGTTAAACAAGAACCAGCATTTCCCGAAATAGTCATATCCTCGTTAATTGAAACAGTTTTCGGAACACTATCATAGGTAATTGTGCAAGAAGATGCAAGATGATTAGCTATATCAATTTGAAGATACCAATTTAAATCATTAGCTATTTTTTCGTTAGACTTCAACCAGTTAAATATTGTGTCTGTGTTTTTACCTATTCTTTTGTAAGCTAACAAAACTTGAGAAGTATCTTTTATTGGACTAGGTGTTTCTGCCCAATGGTTTGTTTCAACAATTTTACTTTCTATAGCCGAAACTAATTTACTATTTGAGCCAAGTGCAAGAACGCCAAATACTGCTTCTTGCAAAGAAATTTCATTTTGAACTTTATTATCTATTTGAGTTCTAAGACATTGATATGCTTTATCAATTATAGCATTGGGATTTGTTGTCGAACCACTTTGAACAGGCGTAGCATTTGTTCCTCCAGTTTGTGCAAGAACACTTGACGCAAGAATAATTAATAATATTAAAACAACCCCTTTCTTAAACATCAATTTCTATAATTAGCTGGCTTTATAAATATTCTCAAATAAAAAATTAAAATTTAGATTTTAACGACTAATTTATATATTAAATTAAATTGTTAAAACTATGTCAAAAAAGAAATCAAATTTAAAAAAGAAAATTAAAACTAACTCTTTTAAAAATTGTTACGAAAAAAAAGTTAGCGCGATTTCAAGAAGAGCTGAATTTTTTATGATGAGCTTAATGAAGCTTGCAGAAAAAATAGGCTTTGCCTTGATTTGGTTATTAATCACCACAATTGTTAGTGGGGCAATTTCCGAATTAACATCTGCTCCAATAATAAACTCCAATTATATTTTAGTCAATGAGGCAAATAGAAATCCGTTATTTGGAGAAACTTTCTTTATACAATCCAATTTATCAAATTCTGAAAATAGCAGTGTAATCGTCGGATTTACATTAACTCATCCAAACGGAACTAAAGTAATAGATAACGTTTTAGGAACAGGTTACAATGTTGGAAATGAAAGTATTTGGAATTCCACAAGTTACAAAATTGACGAATACGGATATTGGAGTTGGGCAGTTTTAGCTTCCAACGCAATTAACTCCACACAAAATAACGGCAGTTTCAGAGTATTGAGCGACTTGTCAATTTTCCCAGAATCATATATTGTAGTAATTGATTTAGGGAATCAAACATTAAACTGGACTTTGATTATGTATCACAATTCTTTAGAAAACTATGAATATAATTTCAACTATAATTTAGATCCAAATTTTTTCACTCTTACATTTGCTAACAACAATATAGTTATGAATAGATCAAATTATAACGACACTAATTTATTCAAAAATTCCATAACTTTCAACGCTTTAAGTAGCACAGTAAAAGGAGAAGGTTATTTAGGAAATATAACTATTCAAAGAACATTAGACGGGAAAATTTATACAGTTCCTTTGCAAATCGGAGTTAATCCTCCGAGCGGAAACGCAGACGCATTAGACACACCTTCTTTAAGCATTTGTTATAGTGGGACATGCGACTTTTATTCAACTCTGCAAAATGATGAAGCTATTACATTTAACTGGACAATAAAAAATACCGGGAATTATACTTTAACTAACTGTCAGCCAACAATTAAAGGATTTGACATCAGTTCATTTGGAAGTTTCAATTTGAATAATTTTGGATTAAATATCTTACAAAGTAAAGAATTAATTTTAACAATCAGCCAACCTCCAATAAATTCATATTATGGAAAATTAGACGTTATTTGCGGTGCGTCTATTCTCGGATTTAATAGCTCACTCGGTGCAGATAACGAAAACGCTCCTGCTCTAAGAATCGTCGTTACTGCCGACAGCGGAACTGCAAGTGCTTCGAGTGGTGGAAGTTCAGGTGGTGGGGGCGGTGGCGGAGGAGGTTCTGGTGGTGGAATTACTTCAGGTTTTGCTGTCAAAGATATTATTGAGTTAAGTGCAGAACCAGTAGAAAAATTAATAATTGGAAGAGGAGAAAGCGAAGCAATTCCTTTAAAGATTATAAATAAAGGTAATAAATTCTTGAATGGATGTTTACTTTCAGCAAGTGAAGGAGTTTCTTCTTGGATTTCCACACAACAAATAGAATCTATCGGCCCAGGACAAGAAGTAAATTACGTATTCGTAGTTAACACTCCTCTAGATATTGAAGAAGGAGATTACTCCACCAATTTAGTTATTAGTTGTAAAGAAAGTTCAATAACTTTGAAATATGAAATTTCTGTTGTCAGTGGCGAATTTGAAATGGAAATTCTAAATTCCGAACGCGTCGGCACAAAATTACAAGTAGGCTACGCTGTTGAAAGTTTCGCAGACAAGGAAAAAGAGATATCTTTGAGATATGAACTTATTAACTCACAACAAAAATCAGTTGCGGAAGGAAATTTGGAAAAATTAATTTTACTTTCAAGAGCACGTGTTGAAAAATCGTTTAATTTTGAATTGCCTAAAAATTCTATTGGCGATTATAAATTAGTAATTTATGCAAATGACGGAACAGATGCAAATCGTTACGAACAAACAATAAGATTAACTTCTAAAGGAATAATTGGATTTGCCATTTCCGAAAATAATCTAAAAACCATGACTTGGTTCGGTTTGTTCGTAATTTTAGCTTTAGGAATTTATTTAGGTATTAAATTTATAAGAAAAAGTAGATCTACAAAAAATACCGAAAATAATTCTGATAAAAAATTTGTCTCCATAGATTTAGACGATTAAGAAGGCAATTGATTTTTACATTATATTTATATAATAAATAATCTCTATTTATTTATGAGATGGAGTATTCTATTGTTGTCGTTAGTTCTTTTGCAAACAGTTTCCGCAATTAGCACAACTCTTGCACCAAGTTATCAACCAGGTGAAACAATTTTAATAAAAATAGAAGGAAATATTTTAGAACCAATTTTATCTTCAGATATATTGTTTAAAAGAAATCATATACTTATACCTGTGAATTATGATATAACGCGCATAAACGGAACGTATTATCTTTATGCTCAAGCCCCAATAAACAAAAACAATTATACGTTATTCATAAAGGATATTTCAACAACTATAAATGGTGTAGTAAAATCAATTAACTTCAATCAATCCTTTTCAGTAATTGGGAATTTAACGGACTATTCAGTCTCTCCAGGATTTGCAATAGTTCATAAAGATAAATTAGATTTCACAATAACCTTAAATTTAGACAATTCGGTAAACATAAACACAAATTTTCCAGAAGAACATTCGATAACTCTTTTACCCGGACAAAATAAAATTTCTTTAAGCATGGCAAACAAATCAGAAGGAATATATCTCATCACTTTAGGAAAATATCAAATTCCAGTTCAAATTATTAGAACTAATTCTTTTAATAATGAGACTATTATTAATGAAATTCCCTTCAGTGTTTTAAAGAGTTATCCCTCAAAAATAAATAGGACAATTTCATCAAATTCAATTTATTCTTTCAATATCTCTTTAACAAACAACGGTTCGTCCAATTTGCAAAATGTGCAATTTTCGTTTAATCAGTCAATTTTTAGCATCAGTCCAAGCGTAATAACCTCCATAAAATCTAATGAATCAAAAGAAGTAACAATTTCATTATTAAATTTATTAGTTGGGAAAATTCAGGAAGAAATAATAATTTACGACGCAAATCAACAATTATATAATTTAAAATTAAATTTATTTTCTAACAACGATTCAAATGAACCTTCTCTTCCAACTCAACCTCCATTTGGAATTGTTCGTTATTGTTCTGAAGATGTAAACGGTAAATTTTGTGCAGCAAACGAAGTTTGTTCAGTAGAGCTTATTCAAATGAAAGATGGTGCTTGTTGCACTGGAACATGTTCGGTAAAAAAAGAAAGCAGTTCAGGATGGATTGCATATCTTTCAATAATTATTATAGTTGGAATTTTAATATTTGTATATCTGCGTTACAAAAAAACTGCAATTCCAAAAATTAAACCTGGGTTGATAAATCCAGCTTCCTTAAGTCCAGAACATAAAACTAATTTGTCAAGTCAGCCCGTAAAGAAAAATGAATAGCGAATTTTATTTTTTCTTTTTAGATTTTTTCTTTTTCTCAATTTGATTTTCAATTTTTGGTTGAACATTTTGAGGGGTTTGAGGTTTTGCAAAAACATCTTCCATTTTTCCACCTTTTCGTAAATGTTCCAATTTTCCAATGAGTATTTCTCGTTCACCCATTAATTTTTTTGTAATCGCATCATAATTATGTAATCTTGAAATCATAAAATTTGCAAGTTCATTAATTTCAAAAGAATTTATTTTAAATGAATCTGGTTCTACAATTTCAACATGTGCAGGCATATACATAATTATCGTATTAAAAAAATGTTGGAGGCTATCAAATTTAATTTCAATTTCTGCAAAAGCAGTCCATAAATTATCTGTTTTTTCAACAGGTTTAGGTTTATGCAACTCTTTAGATACGATAGAAGTTCCCTTTTCAGTGCCCAATTTAGTAACTAACTCGCTCAAAGAACTGGTTAAATGTTCTGGAGGTCTACCAAGAATTTCAAGTATAAACTTAGCTACAATTGAGGACATATTCATAAGTTCATCAGTAACATTTTAAATCTATGCTCCATTAATTTATTAAGTAATATAATTCTAATTATGATATGAATTCAAAGGTATTTTTATTCGGAGTTGTTTTTTTGATATTAGTTATCGGAGTTTTTATGTATCTAAATAAATCAAATCTTGAAAGTCAAAACGCTCCACCTTCAGAAAAAAATGAATGCAAATCCTTAATTTATTCTGGAGAAGACAGAATCGATTTGTTATTTATTTCTTCAAAAGAAGAAGCTCAAAGATACATAAATTTATTTTTTGAGACAGAACCTTTCAAAGAACACGAATCTTATTTTAACGTTTATTTTATTGACGATGCAAATCCAATTTGCGAAAGTTACAAAGGAATAGCTATTTTGTGCAACACTAATGAAGTTCAAAGTTTAGCAAAAAACTGTCCTCACGATTATATTGTCGTAGTAAAAGACGAACCAGTAGAAATTAGAAGTTCAGCATACGGAAATGTAATGAGCCTTAACAAGAATGTAGAAGCATCAGTATTCATTCACGAATTTGGGCACGCATTTGCTAACCTCGCCGAAGAATACGCTCCTGCAAAAGTTCCTCGGAGTGCAAAGAATTGTCAGAGTTCATGTGAAAAATTTGGAGAATTAGCAGATTCATGTTCAAAAGAATGTTCAGAAAGTGGACTTTATCGGTCAATACAATCAGGAGTGATGCGTACGCTAATTACTGCAAATTTCGGGCGTTACAATGTTGAGTTAATAAAAAAATTACTTCAAAAAAATAAACCTTCCGAATTAGCAATAACTGGAAATCAAATTCAAGAAAATTCATTATGCGACGCTCAAAAACTCACAAAAATAAAAATAACTCAAAAAGACAATTTTATTGACGCAGAAAGCACAAACGAATTAATTTTTGGTTGCACGCCAGATAAATCTGGAGAAGGAGAAACTTGTATTGGTGAAAGATGTTATCATCTGGAAGATGTATTTACTGATTTTCCAAAAGATGAACTTCTATCTGGTGGAGAATTACCTGCTTTAGAAACCACAACTTTTTTAGTTTCAACAAGCTTAGGAGAAATCCCTATAACTCAAAATAATAATTTAGTCGCAATAATCAATACAGCACAAGCAGGAGCAATAGCATGCAAAATAAATTAAACAAAAAAGGCGTCGCTGAAGTCGTTCAAGTTTTGTTAATAATGGTATTAAGTATTTTCGCAATAATCGCAGTTTCAAGTTATATTTTAAATTTATCAGATAGTTTAGAAAGTAAGTTGTCTCTTGTCGCGGATTGTTTAATGCAAAAAAGCACAGCTACAAAAGCGTGTTATAATCAAAATTCCAAATTAATAGAATTAAAATTAAATATTATTGATCCGGGCAAATTAATTTTAAAAATTGGAATAGGAGAAGACGTTTTCAATTGCGGAACAGATATTTCTACTTGTAGCACTTGTAATTTAAGAGAAGGCAATCAAAAAATATATCTCCCAATTAATCAAGAATTTTCTGAAAATCAAAAAATATTATATCAATTTAATACTTGTTCGTCTAACGAATTAAAAGTTAAAGCTTGCGCAGAGCCATAAGGACAACTAATAAAACGCAAATTCCAATAAAAAAATAAATTACTCCTATTCTAGTTTTATAAGATTTAGTCATTTCACTATTGCTTACTTTAGAAGATTTGCCCAAAACAATTTTTTCAGATTTTATTTCTTTAGAATATACTAATTTAATCAATTTCGAATTATTATTTTCTTGTTTATCAATAATCTTTTCTTCAGCAAATTCATTTTCAATGTTTTCTTCAATTGGAATATCATTTAATTCAACTAAATTTTCACAGTCATTCTCTTCTCCCTTTGTTGAATCTTTCATTTCCCATTCCTCCTCACAAACTCTAAAAGTTAAATCATTATTTTTAGCATCAGCAAAAATTGGAACTATTGAGATAATTTCATTATTTCTTTTTAGAAAAACCGTTTCATTTGAGTTATCCAACCATAATCCTGAAAAAATAATCACTAAATATCCGTTTATTGAGCCATTTAAAGTAAATATTCCTCCATCTCCGTTTTCAAGAAAATAATTATCTAAAGAAATTTGTTCTTCTGAATATAATTCTATCCATTCATTTCCACTATCTTTTCCAGCAGGATTAGACTCAACTTCTGTGATGGTTAAAGCAGAAACAATTTCAGTATTGTTCATAATAAACGAGAAAACCAGAGTTATCGCGAATAAATATGGCATCGCCTGCATCATTCCAGATTTTTTCTTTTCCCCAAAATCTTGCAGTTTCATTATCCTTCCCAGATTTTGAATATACCACGACTTTTTCATCGACGTCTTTTGTAAATTTATAGCTTTTTGTGCTTTCATCTTTTATAGTCCATTCAGTAAAATTCACTCCGCACGAATCATAAATCTCCACGTATTCATCATATTTATTAATTTCTACGGAAATGCAATTAGTATAATTTGACCTATCCCATATTCCTATCTCTTTTTCAATGGCTAAATTTTCTGCATTTGCAAAATCTTTTTCTTCTCCTTTAATTACAAGATATTTATGGGCCATTCCTTGTTCAATAATAAATTTATTCAGATAAACCTCTTCAGAAAATAATCTTCCAAGTGTTCGAGAATATTTATCTGTTCCAAGAGACTCAAGATATATCTCCTCATTTAAGAAGTCTATAAGATAATTTTTCGCTAATTCCGAATACGGAAATTTTTTTTCAGGAGTGTTAATATTTACAAGTCTAATTGTTCTGCCGTCTTCAAGCTCAACAGTATCTCCATCAAGAACTCTAATAATTATGACTTTTTCACGTTCAACAGAATCTACTGTAAAAAACAAATAATTTCCAGCAATAACACTTGTAATTAAAATAGAAATTACTAAAGCAGGAAGTCTATCCAAATTTAAATTCCTCTAAACTTAGCAATAGAACCAATTTCAATATTTTTATCAATGGATAAACCCGCATTAATTTCAAGAACGTATTTGGCTTCAACTTTCGGATTTAAGTTAGACAAACTTTGAGGAACAGTTTCTTTTTCTATGTGCACAACTTCAAATTCAGAATTTATCCAAATAATATCTAACGACAGAATAGTATTTTTCATCCAAAATGGATAAACTCCCAATTTTTCAAAGATAAATAACATTCCCATATTATTCGCAAGATTTTCACGAAACATCAATCCACGTGTTCGTTCCAAGTCATCATCTACAATTTCCACTTCAAAGCAAGAATTTTCAAAACAAACTTTTGGCATTTTATTTTCAGTCAGTAAAAATAAAGTTATCGTTCCAATTACAAAAAAAATTATCGAAATATAGATTATTTTAATTTTCATAACTCTTATTTCAAGATTATTGAGGTTATAAAATTTTCTCTAAATTTATTAATTAATTTAATTGAAAATATCAAAATATTTATATAGCTTTAACTATGAACTGATTAAAAGAGATTAAAATGGTTGATAAAGTAATTGTTTATAGCACATCATCTTGTCCTTGGTGTCACAGAGCACACGATTTTTTTAAAAAAAATAAAATAAATTTTACAGATATAAATATAGGCGAAAATCAAAAAGCCGCAAAAGAAATGGTAAAAAAATCTGGGCAAAAAGGAGTTCCAGTAATAGACATAAATGGAGAAATAATGGTTGGTTTTGACGAACAGGCAATTAAAAAAGCATTAAAAATAAAATGAAACCTAAAGAATTCGATTTAATAATTATTGGAGCGGGTGGAGCAGGATTAGCTGCAGCAATGTATGGTGCTCGTCTGGGACTAAAAACTTTATGTTTAGGTAGTTCTCACGGAACAGAACTTCCATTAGGCGGAGTTATTACTACAACAAATGTTGTAGAAAATTATCCTGGATTTATTAGATTAACTGGAACAGAATTAGCCGACAAAATTCGCGAGCACGCAGAATCTTACGAGTTAGTTACCTTGAAAGAAGAAAAAGTTACAGATGTAAAAAAAGATAAAAATATTTTTAACGTAATTACCGAAAATTCAACATACGAAGGAAAAACAATAATCTTTGCAACTGGAACTAAATGGCGCAAGTTAGACGTTCCAGGTTCAAAAGAATTTGAAAATAAAGGAATAGCTTATTGTGCTTTATGTGATGCACCCTTATTCAAAAATAAAATAGTTGCAGTAATTGGAGGAGCAGATTCATCGGCAAAAGACGCATTAGTTTTAGCAGAACACGCAAAAAAAGTGTTTATAATTTATCGCGGAGATAAAATAAGGCCAGAGCCAATAAATTATGAGCGAATAATGGCACATAAAAAAATTGAGGTAATTAACAATACAAACGTTATCGAGGTTAAAGGTAAACAATTCGTCGAAAAAGTTATTTTAGACAAAGTATACAAGGGAAGTAAAGAGTTAGAATTACAAGGAGTTTTTGTAGCAATTGGACACATAATAATTTCAGATTTAGCAAAAAAAATAGGCGTAAAAACAAATGAGAAAGGCGAAATAATCTTAGACCATAAAACTTCAGAGACAAATCTTCCAGGAGTATTCGCAGCAGGAGACGTTACAGATAAACCTTTCAAGCAGTTAATCACAGGTGTAGCTGACGGTTGCACGGCGGCATTTTCAGCGTATGAATATGTCTCAAAGAATAAAAAATAATTTAATTATTTAATTTCTAGGTTTAATACTCATAGGCTCTGCCTCGGCCAGAAATTAAATTAGAAATTCTCGAATCAAAAATTTCCGAATACCGCAGGGCTCTGCCTCGGTTCGGTAGGAAGTTTTAGAGAATTTCTTTATTGTATAAATTCAGAATCTTTTTCATCTTCAAAAAATTGTCCAAATTTTTTAGCAGTTAGTCTAATATCTTTCAAGTTAACAACCCAATTTTTTCCCGAATCTTCAAGTTGTTCAGGTTTCAAGAATAACCAACCTTCACGATTAAAACGCACAGCGACAACAGGAATTAAACCCATTACATTTGTAAACTGCATAAAATCATCAATCTGCTGTTTAGTGATGTAAATTCGAGGACTTTTACTTGATTTGGCTTCAACAGCATAAGTTTTTCCATATCTTCCAGCAATCAAGTCGCAAAAAGTATTCTCATTAACTCCGCTTCCCGCTACTCGTGCAGCTCTCCAGCTATTATCGGTAAAAATTTGTAACAACTCACGTTCAGCTCGAGACCCCTTTGATTTATTTGACATTTTTTCCCCGATATCTAAAAATGTTAAATTTAAAATTCGAAAAGTTATCCTGGATTTTATTATTTGACATTTTTCCCCCGATATCTAAAAATGTTAAATTTAAAATCTGAAATTTATCTTGGATTTTATTATTTGACATATCAAAAACAGTTAGTAAGTATATTTAAAATACTCTCATTTAGAAGATTTACATGGACTCTTTAACGAAAGCACTGCATCAAAAAGCAAATTTGGAAAAATCAAAAATTATGAACAGATTTTTCAAAACAGGAAAAGGACAATATGGGGAAGGAGATATTTTTTTAGGATTAACTGTTCCCCAGTCAAGAATAATTGCAAAACAATTTAAAGAAATAAATTTAAATGAACTTAAAATTCATCTCCAATCAAAAATTCACGAAGAAAGATTAATTGCTTTGTTGATATTAGTTGAAAAATATAAAAAAACAAAAGATAAAGAAATAGTTAAATTTTATCTTTCACATAAAGAAAAGATTAATAATTGGGATTTAGTAGATTTAACATCTCATAAAATACTTGGAGATTATATCCAAGACAAAGACAAATCAATAATCTACAAATTAGCAAAATCAGATAATTTATGGGAAAAAAGAATTTCAATAATTTCAACATTCGCATTTATAAAAAATAATCAATTTCAAGACGCGCTTAAAATATCAAAGTTATTATTAGAAGATAAACACGATTTAATACATAAATCAGTTGGTTGGATGTTGAGAGAGATAGGTAAACGCGATTTACAGTTATTAGAAAAATTTCTTAAAGAAAATTATTCCATTATCTCTAGAACAACGTTAAGATATGCAATAGAGAAATTTTCAAAATTTAAAAGGCAAGCTTATCTTAAAGGAGAATTATGATAGACATAGAAAAACTAAAATCTGAAAAATCAATAAAAGAATTATTGGAATTCGGAATAATAAATATTGACAAACCTTCAGGCCCTACAAGTTTTTGGACTTCTCAATATATAAAAAAAGCTTTGAATTTAAACAAAACTTCCCACCTTGGAACTTTGGATCCACAAGTTACTGGCGTTTTACCAGTAGCGTTAAGTCGAGCTTGTCGTCTTAATGAATATTTAATGCATCGTGATAAAACTTATGTCGGTATAATGAGAATTCACAAAGAAATAAGTAAAGAAGAATTAGAAAAAGAAGTAAAAAGTTTTGTAGGAAAAATAATGCAATTACCTCCTGTAAAAAGCAGAGTAAAAAGGCAATTGAGAGAAAGAGAAGTAAAGACTTTCAAAATTTTAGAAATTGAAGGAAAAGATATATTATTTGAATCGCAAGTTCAAGCTGGAACATACATACGAAAATTATGTAGTGATTTAGGCGAAAAAATAGAAGGAGCACACATGCTCGAACTTAGGAGAACACAAGCAGGTTTATTTTCAGAAATAGACAAAAATTATCCTTCAATAAATCTTTATGATTTCGATAAAATTATTGAGGAATATAAAAATGGAAACGAAAAACCTTTAAGAAAAATAATAATTCCTGGAGAAATAGTTTCAGAGTTGTTGCCAGTATTTCAAATTAGAAAAGATGTTTTAAAAAAATTATTAACTGGTTCTCCAATTTTTGAATCATTTTTAGAAGAAAAAATAACTTCAATAAATGAAGGCGAAAAAGTATGTGCTTTTTCAAACACAAAGTTTATAGGCTGTTACAAATTTATAGGTAAAGGAGACTTGGTTGCAAAACCAGAATTCGTGTTGAACTAATGAGAGAATTTATTTATTACAGCAGAACTGCACCAACAGCCGGACGTTATATAACTGAAGATTTACAAGCGTCTGGAAGAATAGATATAGCTGTGCATAGCGTAATCGCTTCATTTTTTCTTAGTCATAAAATAAGAACAGATGTAAGGTTGCATTTACTTTTTGCAGGACCTCCAGAACCAGTAAAACATCTCGAATTATTTCCTAAAACCGACGGTAAAACTGGCGTAGATAAAATATATCTGGGCAAAAAAGATGTGTCAGGAATTTTAAGAAAAATGCTTTTCAAATATAAACCAGGAATAAAAAATGAAGTTTTTCCAGGATACTGGATAGAAAAGAAAAACTTTATGCAATTAGTAGAAGAATTATCTAATCAAGATAAAAAGTTATTTATTTTAGACCCTGATGGAGAAGACATCAGGAAAGTAGAAATTCCAGATAATCCTGTTTTTATTCTCGGAGATCATAAAGGGCTTCCAAGTAAAGAATACAAACGTCTTGCAAAAATAGCCACACCAGTTACAATCGGGCCTAAAACATATTTCGCATCTCAAACAATAGCAGTAGTTCAAAATGAATTAGACAGAAGAGGAATATAACGCAGTATACTAATCAAAGAACAATAATCATTAAAAAGCCAAGCATACAAAAATAAATATGGTAAAAGGTGTTGCAGTAAATTTCAGTTCGTATATCGATACTATTCCGAAAGTTTTGAAATTAATTAAATTAGATAATGAAATAAAAAAACACGAAAGAATTGTGATAAAAGTTAATTTAAATCTCGAAAATTCTTCGAAATCAACGAAGATAGAATTTTTAGAACCAATAATTCAATTCTGCGTAACTCATAAAAATCCGGGCAGTGAAATTATAATTGCAGAAGGTTGCGACGGGTTAGAAACAATGGAATTATTTGATTCTCTTGGTTATAATCAACTTGCAGAAAAATATGGAATCGGTTTAGTCGATTTGAATCAGTCAGCATGTTTAGAAATTCAAAATCCTGAATTTTTACGCTTCGAATCAATTTATTATCCTGAAATTTTATTAAATAGTTTAGTTATAACTGCAACTCCACTTACACATGACGAAAATCTTATGGTTAGTTCGTCGTTAGATTCAATGTTAGGAGCATTTCCTGCAAGCAGATATCGTGGTTTTTTTGCAAGAACAAAAAACAAATTAAACAATTATCCTTTAAAGTATCAAGTTCACGATATTTTAAAATGTAAAATGCCAGACTTAGCACTAATTGACGCATCAGAAAAGGGAATATTCATAGCAGGAAAACCGTTAGACATGGACAAACAAGCAACTAAAGTTTTAGGTTTTGATTGGAACAGAGTTCCACATATTAGATTAGTAGATGAAAGTTTTTCCCCAGTAAAAAAAGAGGAAAGCGTAGATAATTTAATCGGAAAAGTTCCAGAAAACAAATAAACTTATTAACCTCCTATAATTTCTAAGATTATGAAAAAAAGTATTCGAATAATTGTCAGTGGTTCAATTCAACCAGTTTTTTTTAATCGTTTCATTAAAGAAAATGCAGATAAATTAGGAATTAAAGGTTTTGTAAGAAATGCCGGCGACGGAAAAGCAGAAGTATTTCTCGAGGGAAATTCCGAGGCAGTAGTAGAAATGATTCCAATTTGCAAGAAAGGCCCACAACACGCATTAATCAGAAATATAGAAGAAAAAGAAGAAAAATATCAAGGATTTACAGAATTTAAAATAATGACTTTCTAAATCTCTTCTTTATCATTTTCGCCATCATCTTCATCTTTCTCCTCATCCTCTTCATCAAACTTGTCCCTATCTTCCTCAATATATCTTACCATATTCAACTGAATAAGTAATAATATTTAAATTTTCTGATAATCTACTATAATATTCAAAGAGCAAAACGAATATAAACATACATAATCAAATCTAAATATGGGTAGAGAAGAATTAATTATTCAAGAAAGGTTAAAAAAATTACAGTCTTTACGAAATGCAAATATCGATCCGTATCCACAAATTTTTGAAGTAAAAAATTATTCCCAAGATATTCAAGAAGAAAATCATGCGTTAAAAAAAGGTTCTAAATCAAAAAAGAAAGTAATTATCGCAGGACGTTTAATGAGCATAAGAGATTTTGGAAAAATTGCGTTTGGAGTAATTAGAGATAGAAAAGGAACAATACAAATTGCATTACAATCTGGAGAAACTCCGTCGGAAGTTCAAGAGTTTTTCAAAAAATATGCTGATTCAGGAGATATTTTCGGCGTAGAAGGAACAATTTGGAGAACAGAAAGAGGAGAATTATCCGTTTTAGTAAAAAAATTAACTTTGCTTACAAAATCATTATTACCCCTTCCAGAAAAATGGCACGGCTTGCAGGATAAAGAAGAGAGATATAGAAAAAGATATTTGGACCTTATAATTGATTCAAATGTAAAGCAAGTATTTCTTACTCGGGAAAAAATTGTTAATTGCGTTCGTTCTCTTTTACGCGAAAAAGAATTTGTAGAAGTTGAGACTCCAGTATTACAAACTTTATATGGTGGTGCTTCAGCCGCACCTTTCAAGACCCATTTAAATGCATTAGACATGGACTTGTATCTTTCTATTTCCCCAGAATTATATCTCAAACGTTTAGTTGTCGGCGGAATAGACAGAGTTTTCACAATTTGTAAAAATTTTAGAAATGAAGGAATAGATTATCAACACAATCCAGAATTTACAATGTTGGAATATTACATCGCTTACAAAGATTATAATTTTCATATAGATTTCACAGAAGAATTATTTAATCGTATTCGCAAAGACTTGAAATTAGGCGACTCAATAGAATATCGCGGAACTAAAATTTCTCTAAAAACTCCTTTCAAAAGAATTACTTTTAGAGATTTATTATTAAAAGAATCCGGAATAGACATAAATCTCTCAAATGATTTTAATAAATTAAAAAAAGAAATAATTGACAAAAAAATACCAAGTGTAAATATTTCCGAATGTAAACATTATGGTGCATTGTTAGACGAATTATACAAAAGGGTTGCAAGGCATAAAATAATTCAACCCACTTTTTTAACACATTATCCTGTTGAAATGATTGCACTCGCTAAAAGAAATAAAGAAGATTCAACAAAAATAAATTCTGTTCAGTTAATTATCGACGGAGCAGAAGTTTGCAAAGCTTATGAAGAATTAAATGATCCTCTTGATCAAGAAAATCGCCTTAAAGAACAACAAAATTATCTTCAGGAAGGAGACAAATCAGCCATGCCTTTAGATGAAGATTTCATTATGGCTTTAAAACACGGATTGCCTCCAACTGCAGGTTATGGTTTAGGAATAGACAGACTTACAATGATTTTCACAGGACAGGAATCTATTAGAGACGTTATTTTATTTCCATTTATGCGTCCTGAAAAAACAGAGGTAAAAAAATAAAATGTCAGATGATTGTGATTTGATTATCAAGAGCAAAATAAAATCAGCTTGTCCAGATATGTCTGTTGCAGGCGAAGTTCCAGATGCATTAAATAAAAAAGTCAAACAAATCTTAGATGATGCAGTTCAAAGGGCAAAAGCAAACGGCAGAAGAACAGTTCAAGCAAGAGATTTATAAAATTTTTTAGTTTAAAAAATCAATAGTTAACATAATTTCAAAAAAATTTAATCAGAAGCAATAGAACGTCTCTGTATTGGCTCTTTTTTATGAGCGTTCCAATCTTTTGGAACATGGGACATTTCTTTAGCTTTTTGTTTAGCAATTTTTTCATTAGCAATCGCTACTGATTGTTCTTTTTCAGATTCAGATTTTTTCTGTTCTTCTGTTTTAGATTCTTCTTTCTTTCCAGATACCGTTACTTTTTTATCAACTTTGAAATGTTTGCGAGCATGTCTTTCACGAGCGAATTTAATTCGTTCAGGATCCTGAACAAAAGTAACTCTTACAATCTCTCCAGTTTTTATTGCTTTAACTTTAACTTTTGCAGGTGCATTTCTACTACCACGATACCAAATTTCATTATTTAAATAAAAATCCAATTTGACTTTATCGACATCTCTATTTGTAACTTTCATATGCTTAGCAATGAATTCTTTGATGGCTTTAACACTCTTAGCAGTTCTCTTATATCCAGAAACTTTAGTCCATTCTTTTCTCAACGGAATAACGTATTCTCTTTCAATTGAACTTGTTTTTGTTTCAGTCATTTTATCCTAAATGTTTTTTACTTGTTCTTCTTGGTTTAACTTTTATCTTTGATCTTCTCCAATGTCTACGAATTGCAGTCATAGCAGAAGGATGGACTCTCTTTCCTTTTCCAAATCTTTTAACAACTGCCCAAACAGGTGCCCATTTTGTTCTTCGCGTATGAACGCCCAAAACAATTTTTTTGTGATTACTTGCAGTCACTTTATGCTCTCCAATAATTTATTTCCGTCTTCAGTGAGCATTCTTCCTTTGCCTTTTCCAGTTGCCTTCGTTAAAATTCCAGCTTTTTCAGATTGTTGTAAAATCAAACGAATAATTTTTCCACTTCCTCTAACAAAATGAGCAGGTTGTTTTCCACGATTTTTTCTGTTACCATATCTTGTTCTTAATCGTTGAACTCCAACACTTCCGCGTAAATAAATTTGTCTCAAAACACTCGCAGCACGCATATGCCAGAAATTTATTTCTTCAATCGGTCTTTGTTTTCCATGCCCACTTTTCACAAAAATTAACCATTCAGGTTGTTGAATTTCACTATATTTTTTCAAGGCTTCAGCTAATCCCACATTGAAAGCTTGAGCATCTAAAGATTTAACAGATTGCATAATGACTACTAAAAAAGACGGTTTATAAATCTTGCCCGAACAACACTTCAAGATTTATATTTGAAATTCTGAAGAATTTTATAATAAAAAATTACTTATAACAATTTTTATGTTTTAAAATAAACGCCGTTTATTGATATTAATTTTTAAGGCATCAAAGATATTCAACTATTTGTTCTATTTCTAGAATGTTTTCCTATAAAACGCTTTTTAGAAGGTTCTTTTCTCATCAAAGTTCTTTTCATCAAAATAATTGTAAATCCTATGACTCGATAATTATATTTTCCGGGAAGTCCTACAATAATTTCTTCAGCAACTCTTTTTATTTCAGATCTGTCATCAGAAGCACTTTTTAGCAATTGAATTTTTATTACTTTTCTAGTTTTAAAAGCAATAGCTACGTGGTCTATAAAATCTTTAGTAAGTCCTTGTTTACCTATATGAAAAGATAACACTTCTACCATTTATTTGAGTACAACTCCTCCAGCAGGTAAAGAGGCAATCAAACTTTCACGAGATATTTTTTCTAAACTTTTCATATTAATTTTATTAACTACTTCAGATTTATCAATCTTTCCAGGGAAAACATAAGCGAGAATGTCTTTAGAGTTAGCACTTTTTTTAGGAACTGCACGAACAATTTTTTTCTGCATAATTAAAACTAACTCTAATTCAACAGTGTGAGTTTGTATTTTTCCAGCAACTGCCCAACTTCCAGATTTCATTTCAGAATTTTTTTTAACTTGGGATAAATGAAACATATCTACAACAGTTTTTTTCAAGCCCATTTTCCAAGCCTTGCTAAAACATCCAGTAAAAACAGCACACTCTTGAATGTCAGAAGGGGTAACTTCATCTATTGGGGAAATAATCGCACAAAACGGAGAGCCAGGAGCTTTCGTATGCATAAGAATATAATCTTTTTTCGTAGAATTTAATTCATTCAAAAGTGAGTCGTTGCTTTCAGCATTTTTCCCGCCAACAACTAATTTTTCAGACTTTGTATAAAACCATTTATATTTTTTTTCATCCATAAAAAATTAACAAAAAGTCACTATATTAAGGTTTGCAAATAAAAATTCCGATTTTTTCAATAAAATTAAATAGGTTTCAAGTGTGCCCATTTATTCAAAGCTTCTTGCAATTCAGGATTAAACTTTGCGTGTTGTTCTAATGTTTCTCCTTCGTGCACAGCATCAATTGCTTGTCGCGTCGCCATAGCACCTGCGCGAGTTCCTCGAGGGTGTCCGTGAATTCCTCCAGAAACGAGCATAACACATTCATCACCAAATAATTTCAATAAATCTGGAACAAGTCCAGGATGTAAACCTCCAGATGTAACTGGAAAAGCTTTTTTAATTCCGTGCCAGTTTTGATTTAATCTAATATTTTTAATTTCATGAATATTATCTTCTCGCAAAACATCAGCAACGCCCCGAACTTCATCTGCCGTGCCCACAAGTTTTCCAACAGCAGTTCCAGAATGAATTTGGTCAACGCCAATCATTTTCATCAACTTAGCAAGCAGATACATTGAAATTCCGTGTTTCGGATTTTTGTCAAATGACGCGTGCATCGCTCTGTGTGCGTGAATCGCCATCCCATAATCTCCAAGAGTTTCACGCAAAGTTTGCACAGATGAAAAACCACAAGTCACAACGTCAATCATTGCATATCTAAAGCCATAATCGTGTAATAATTTAGCGCGCCTTTTCATTTCATCAGTTTCCGCAGTTATATTTATGTAAGCATCTTTTTTATCGCCCGTTGCATGTTCAGCTTTATCGCGAAGTTTAGCAAGGAGTTTAACTCGCTTATCAAAATTATTAAATTTTGTAGAAGTTAAATTTTCATCATCTTTTACAAAATCAAATCCTCCCATCCAAGTTTCATATCCAATTTGTGCATGTTCAACATCAGAAAAACCAATTTTAGGTTTTGGGACGGCTCCTAAAAGAGGACGATTATAAACGTTCATCATTTTTCTAATTCCAGACATTCCGTGAAGAGGTCCAGAAAAATGTTTCAAATATTCTTTTGGAAGTTGTATATCAATTAAACGCAAATTATCGAGAGCCTTCATTCCAAAAATATTTCCCGCAATTCCACTTAAAAGTTGAGGAGAATTTCCAGGTTCCCACAAATCAAAAGGGTAAGACACTTTTACAAAATTACCTTCACGATGATATGCATGAGCCATCAAATTTTTCATTCGCGGAGGCATAGTAAAAAGAGTTGTCCAAGTCCCAGTAGAACTTTCAGAAGCAATTCTACCTATCGCCTCATTTACAGAAACGCCTTTCGCAGGTTCAAAATAAAACAAAGCAGTCAATTCATTTTTTGCAGGTTTATACGCAGAATCAACAAAATCCAAATACCACTCAACTTTTTTTTGCATAATATAAATAATCAGTTTAGTTTTATAAATCCTTCTAGTAATTTAAATAAAATTTAAAAAATTCCTTTTTTGACTACTTCAAGAATAAAGAAATCTGCATCATTAGATTCAGCTGCACCCTCAACATAAAGTTCAACGTTAATTTTTTGAGTGCAAACAGCAGTTCCAACAGGAATTACAATTTCAATTAAAGACGCTGCAACAGAACCTTGTCTTCTTCCAAACTCATTATTTTTTGTATTTAGGGGAGTTTTAAATAAATCTTCAGTTTTTCTTTGACCAAGAATACTAACACAATTATCTCCAACTTCACTACTCAAAGTAATTCCATATTTCAAGTTAGTAGATGTAATCAGTTCACCATCAGGATGTTGTGCACCAATAGCCACTTTAAAACCTTCACCTGGTTTAATTTTAGCAATATTAGTAGAGCCAAGTTTTATCAAAATGTTTCCAGCAGTATCATCAAATAGGGTAGTAATTTCGTTTAAAACTCCCTCATTTAATGTGTCTACACTTTTAATTGAACCAGAGAAAATAGTTTTTACAAGAACAAGTCCGAGAACAAGCATACTCATTCCAATAACAATCACTACAATTGTGCCGATAGAAAGCTCAAGAGCTCCGCGTTTATTATTCTCCAGAAGTGTACGCATTCAAATCAATACCTCAAACTCCAACTGTGCCTTGTGATGCAAGCATTTCTTTATATCTCAAAATACCTTCTTTTACTGCTAAAATAACTTTGATGTCATAGATAACTCCTACAACAATTCCTATTCCGTTAAGCCACAAACCAGCAGTAACCCAAGAGTTAGACATTTTCTTTTTTTGTTTCCAAGAAAATATAAATCCAATTATTGCGAAAATTAAAGCTACAAACGGCATCCAAAACATAACTAACGACAATATTCCAAGAACGACGCCAGCAACACCAAAACTATTGTCTAAATGTTTATCACTCATCTCTTTCATAAAAATTATATATCTCTACGATTTATAAACATTACGTTAAAAATATTTAAATCCTTTAAACTCTTAATCTCTATGAAAAAAGGAATATCTCCAATAATCGCGTCAGTAATTTTACTAACTATCGTCGTAGTTCTCGCGGGAATAGTTTACAAATTTAGTAATGAACTTTTAACTTCCTTTTCTCCACCAGTAAATTGTAAAGGGGTAGAATTTGAAGCAGGAATATTTCAAGAAGCAGATGGTAAAAAAACATTAGAGATAATGAATAAGGGAAATTTAAATATAGAATTTTCATATTTACAAATAATTAACGAAGTCACAGGAAATATAAATAATCAAGAAATTTCTATTTCAATTAATTCAGGCGATTCAAATAAACAAAATTTAGTTTTTGAAATTCCTATTGGTTCAAAAATAAAAATTATTCCTCGAATAAAAAATTCAGAAGGTAAAATTTATTCATGTCCTGAAGAATTTAGCAAGACTTTCAAATCTCATTAATTTTTCCAATCTTGATTAAGGCAAGTTTTAAAAGACTAGTTTCTATTCGTTTTTATTGGGGCGGGTAGCTCAGTGGGAGAGCACACGACTGAAGCTCGTGGTGTCGGGGGTTCGATTCCCTCTCCGCCCATTTATGAGGAATCGAACTGGTTCGATTCACTTCAATTCGTTTAGTGAGAATTGAAGTTGCCGATAACTTCAGTTAGCGAGCACCTCTCCGCCCATTTATGAGGAATCGAACTGGTTCGATTCACTTCAATTCGTTTAGTGAGAATTGAAAATTAAAATTTATTTTTCTAAATAAAAAATGTGAGTCGGACATAGGCCAGATTCTGTCATTTCTCGTCGTAAAACGAACGAAATGTGCTGACATCATTCTTAGCGTGCGGCTAGGGCACTTGCATCGGCGAAGTCGCCTACAAGATATTTCTATCTTGCATGAAATTCTTGCGAATTTCCCGTTTCATCATATCCTTTGCGTCGTAACTTCTCTCACGATTCATAGTTCAGCAAAGGCTGTGTCGTTTCTGTTGCGGAGCTCGGCCTCGCGACCGTTGCGATTTCTCGCACTCGCCTTAATCGACGTCCGGACCTTCCTCAAGTGGAGAATTCATAAAAATTCTAGTCTATTGAAAGACACCACTCGGAGTCAGCTGTCCAACTCACAAAATAAATTCCAAATAACCCTATTTAAACTTAATGGGTAACACAAAATAATTCTGTAAAACTATTTAAATGAATTATATTTATTAGTTAAATGGTAATAAAAAAAGAAGATGATTTTGATGAAGAGGAAAAAGATTCAGAAAGTCAAGATGAAAAAAAAGGATTTTCAATAGGAATTTCAACAATCATAACTGGAATTTTATTTTTAATTTTAGTTGAAACTTTTCTTTATTTCCTTAGTACAAAAACGGACGCAGAATTCGGGGTGGAAAAAATAATTTTCGGAATAATTATTTCAACGGCAATAATTTCTTTTTTTATTTGGGTAAAATATATTATACAAATAAATAAACATTTGGGCACAATAATAGGAATAACTGGAACGGTAGCATCAGTTTATGGCTTAACAAGACAATTCAAAGGTCCATATACAACAACGTTCACAATAATCGGCACAGTGATTGCTTTAGGATATGTTTTAATGCAATTTATTAAATCCAAAAAATAATCTCTCTTTATACATTGATTTCAAAAAAGAATTAATTTTTAAAAAATAGTCATAAAAATTATTTTAAATCATAATCAAAAAATCTTTGAAGCACGTACGCAGGAATTTTTAGACAAGAACAATTTTTTGTGAGTCCTTATGTTCAAAATTTAATTTGAACAGACAGAAAACCGAAGTTTTCTGTATTTTTATTATTGTATTTTACAAATTCTGATTCTCTATCTATTTTAATGTTCAAAATTTAATTTGAACAGACAGAAAACCGAAGTTTTCTGTAAATAGATAATTGAGGCTATTAGTAGTTGTACGCTAAACCCCTCGTTGCCTTAGGGCGCACACGCCAACTCTATCAACGTGATCTTCTTTCACGGCCTTTGTTGTTTCGTTTTGCGGATGGCTTCGTGCTTAGATGCTTTCAGCACTTATCCATTAATGCGTAGCTACGCGGCCTGCTTCATAACAACCGCTTACCAGAGGCATCCGAGGATCGTTCCTCTCGTACTAGATCCTCGTTCCACTCAAACAACCACACGCCTTGCAGATATCATACAAACTGTCTCACGTATATACTCTAATCTTAATTTTTTTGATTAGTATGGACTATACCTTCACCTTACATTCGTAAGGGATCAGCGTCTTAACTGTCCTAGATGTTACGTCTTGAAGGCCATCACGCCTTCGCGGACAATTCTTAGTTTTTCAAGCCATTGACGTGGCTCTATTCGTTTCAGAAATATTCAACTTTTACAAATTGAAGTTCACTAAAGTCTCTACGGGGTCAATATCTCGTGGATACGACTTCCCTCGGGATTACCATCCTCTTATGCGAGGAAGACTTCACCGATATGAGCTGATAATTATTTTTCATTCAATCACTTGAATGCAACGCCGTATTTTGATAGTTGCGGTAATGTTCAAAATTTAATTTAAACTTTGGTACGGGTAATTCGTTAGTTTTTGTTTACGTTCTTAACCCAGCTAACGATCCCTTTTAATGCGTGAACTCCGACACCCTTGGCCGCCTGTGCACGGCCAGGATAGGAAGAGCCGACAGCGATGTACCAAACCGCGCCGTCAATATGGACTATCGGGCGCGACAAGCCTGTTATCCTTGGGGTACCTTTTCTGTCACACACGAGTCCTATTAAGAAACTACGTGGGGTCGCTAAGCCCGACTTTCATCTCTGCATCCCTTGCCGTTCGGAATACAGTCAGACAAGCTTTTACCTTCGCACTCAACTCCAGATTTCCAACCCGGATGAGCTTGTCATTAGGCCCTACCGATATCTTTTCGGCAGGGTGCCGCCCCAGCCAAACTGCCCGCCTGCTGGTGTCCCTCGTAAGAGGTGAGCACCATTACAACGAATAAGTAGTATTACATATTTCGCTCCGTTTTCGCCTAAGCTAAACATCGACGCTCCTACTTATGCTATGTACTCATCATAATAGTACAGCAACAAGTTGCAGTAAAGGTCCACAAGGTCTCCGCTTCCCACAAGGCGTCACCGGCATTTTCACCGGTAAGTGAGTTCAGAAGGTCTTGGTTAGGGACAGTGACTATCTCGTTAAACCATTCATGCACGTCTCCATTCAGAAGACAAGGCATTACGCTCATATTGTTAAACAGAATTTTAATTCCATTCCAAATTATTTATTTTAATTTGGCTTTATGTCGCCATAAAGATCGGACTATATCTTAATAATTTTTATTTCAAATTATCTTTAGCGTATAGTCTCTGAGGATTTTTCTTAAATTAATTTAAGAAATCTTTCCTGCTGATTATCTGCACCTAACATATTTTTACTATTTCTAGTAATGTAGGATTCTCAGACGTTCCAGCATATAGCTAAATTTTCTCTATTTCTTTAGTCTTTTTCTCGTTACATATTTTCAACTTTTATCAAAAAATGTTCAAAATTTACTAGTTTTGAACAGACAGAAAATCAAAAGATTTTCTGTATATTCTATGAAGCCTAGAGCATTTTATCATCAATAAAATGTAAGGCAGTTTGGTTTTCCATTCAACCTTAAGAGCCTCATAGTTAGGCCCGCCGTTTAGCGGGTCTTAGGCCCGTTGAACCGAGCTTTGAAACACCGCCACTGGGCAGATCTCACCGATTATACAAGTCCTTTCGGATTAGCAATCAGCTACGTTTTTGATAAACAGTCGGACAGTCCTTGTTACTGCGATCTACCATTGCCTTCTAATATCAAAGACAATTATAGACACCCCTTCTACCGAAGCTAAGGGGCCAATATGCCGAGTTCCCTTAACCAATGTATCCCTTGCACGCCTGGGCCTACTCAGCCAGAGCATCAGTGTCGATTCTCAGTACGGCATTATATTCCCACACGATGAACGACTTTTCATGGACTCAAGGAATCTGCTGCTTTCCTCGACGAGATTCACTGACTTCGAATCATAACGATCCATCAGTTTTGCTCGCCGAGCACCCTTCCAGGTACCAGCGTATCCCCAAGCATTCGCACACCAAAGAATATAACGTTCCGGAATATTAACCGGATTCCCATTCGCCACTTCCAGCTAAGGAGTGACTTAGGTGCCGACTAACCCTTGGTTAATCGATAGTGCCAAGGAAACCTTGCTCATACGGCGCTGCCCGTTCTCAGGGCAATCTGATCTTACTAGCGCCAAGATTTGCATTCCATATCGCTCCATATCTTCTTACGAAGGTACTTCTACGCAATATAGACGCCTGCCTACCAGAATACTCGCATTGAGTATCTCTGAAGTATCGGTAGTATGTTTAGCCCCGTCCATTTTCGGAGCCTCGATTCTCGATGGGTGAGCTATTACGCTTTCTTTGAATGATGGCTGCTTCTAAGCCTACATCCCCACTGTCTCAGAATCAAGACATCCTTTGCTACACTTAACATACATTTTGGGACCTTAACTCCAGTCTCCCTTGTTCGGGTCTCGGAACGGTACTTTACGCACCGGCCCCCATTCCCGTGTTCCGCCTATGCCATGTTTAGAGTTGGAAAGAGTTCCGTGACCTTTCGGCCCTGCGAACCATATCCGTACTTTACCACGACACAAGAGCTGCACGAGACTATACTGAGGCATATTTCGACAGGAACCAGCCATCGCCGAATTAGATAGGCTTTTCACCCCTACTCGTAAATCATTTGAGTGCATGCACACAACACCAGTTCGGCCCTCCATTCCCCTTTCGGAAAACTTCGGCCTGCTCACGAGTAGATCATCCGGCTTCGGGTCTCGTCCAAGTGACTCACGCCTTTTCAGACTCGCTTTCGCTATGGCTCGCTTTCGCTAACCTCGCCACTTAGAGGAACTCCTTGGCTCGTTTTTCAAAACGTACGTTACGACTCCTAAGAGCCGTAACCAGCTGTCGCTCGTCGATTTCAAGTCTTTTCACCCTCGGTTAAGAGTACTTTTCAGCTTTCCCTCGCGGTACTAAGTTCGCTATCGGACTTGGATACATGTTTAGGGTTCGGTGTTAATCCACCGGTATTCAGACTCCTTATCCAGGGAGCCCTACTCTGTTGAAGAACGGCATAATACATTCGTGTACGGGACTATCACCCTCCAAGGTGCTTCGTTCCAGAAGACTTCAACTCTGTACATTAGCCATTTACCTTCACCACATCTCTACCGCCGTTTCCAGCGAAGATTCGGTTTGCCCTCTTCCCTTTTCGTTCGCCACTAATGGGGGAATCGATGATTCTTTCTTTTCCTGCTGGTACTAAGATGTTTCAATTCCCAGCGTCATGTTGCCTCTCGGCATGCTAAATAAATAGCACGTTTTCGCATTCGGAGATCTTCGGTTCAAAGGCCGCATGCGCCTACCCGAAGCTTATCGCAGCTTGCCACGTCCGTCGTCGCTATCCAAGCCAAGCTATCCGTCGACGAGCATAAAAAATAAGATGTTCAAATTAAATTGAACACGCAATAAATCCTAAGATTTATTGGTCAGAATTCGTAGATACATTAATTATCTCGATAATGTCTCGAAAGACATTTCGATGATATAGAAATTATCCTAATAATTTCTTTATTTTCTAAACTCACAATTTTTTGCCTATGTCAAAGTGTAAAAACACTTTGATTACCTAAAAAATTAAATTTTTTAGATAGGAAAACATTGTTCTTGCTTTATTTATCCTGCGTACGTGCTTCATTGAATATCAATCTCTGCAAGATACACAACCAATGATTGTGCACCCACAAAAAGATGCACGTCTCCAGAAAAACTAGTTACCGTCGATAAAATCGACAGTAAGTAAGTATGAATTTTGGTGGCGTAACATCTAATGTCTTTTTGATTTATTCTCTTTAAAAAGCTTTTGGTTTTTTAGTCTTATCTTTAACATTAGAAGATTTTTCCAATCCAAGCAAATAACTAATATAAAAAAATAATGGGCCTAAAGAAAAATAAACTAATTTCATCCAATTAGGAGCATGCATACAATTACAAAGGGGCAAAGCAGAATCAAAAGTTCCAGATAAATTACGAATATTAAACACATGATATGCAACCGTTTCACCGAATAAAAGCAATAACCAATAAACTAATAAAAAAACAATAATTTGATTTTTTAAATTTTTATTATTAAGTTTATCGCGATAATGTTCAAAAATTAAATAAGAAATCATCAATCCAGCGCCCCAAGAAAAAAACGGATATAAATTTAGTCCATTCAAATTCATAAAATTATAATTATAATTATATTCTTCTCTTGCAACAAATATCCAAATTCCGGCAATAAGCGTAGCCAGCAAAAAATGTTTCAGTAAATTTTTTCTATTAGTCATAAATAAATAAGGAATTAAAAAAATCCAAGCACCCATCACAACATAGTCTGGACGAAAAAGTCCAAATAGTAATAGCGTAAATAAAGTTAATATCTTATCAAGAAAAACGTGTTTTTTAAAATTAAATGTCATAATCTTTTTATACGAACTAGATATATAATTGTAATCAATAGATATTTTAGGCGATACTTTCTTTTTTAAGTAATCTCTAATTTAAATATAATAAAAAAATTCAAACAATGTAATTTCAATTAATTTTTGAAAAATCATAAAATTAAGCTCATAATTTATTTTAATCTAATCTTTGTTCACAGATTAACTTTAAATACTATTTTCTTGCTTTCTAAATAGGAATATTTTCATCTCCTTAGAAATGAAAAGGGCCTGTAGTCTAGTGGTAAAACGCTCCGCTTGCACCGGAGGGTCGGGAGTTCGATTCTCCCCAGGTCCATTTGAGAATCGAACGATAGAGTTCGATTATGTTCAATCTTGTAAAAGTTGAACAGACAGAAGGGGCTTGTTCACTTCTGTATCCCCAGGTCCATTTGAGAATCGAACGATAGAGTTCGATTAAAT
>SICU01000028.1 GCA_009694755.1 Candidatus Pacearchaeota archaeon | reverse complement strand
GCTATCAAGATTTATGAGTGAAATCTTAAAGTCTTTAGATTGGAGTTGCAATTAATTATGTAGATTTACAAAGGTACAAGAAATTTGTGTTAGTTGACAAATTTCTGTTACTCCACTTCGAAGAAGTTGCTTGTAATCACAACCACAAGCAAAAACCCGAAGGGTTTTTTAATTTTTTAGATTTAGACAATGTTTATAAATACAGGAATTATAGTTTATTGATATGGTGATGAATTTAAAAAATCGTAAGGGGGATGTTACGATTACTACAGTTATCTTAGTAGTTCTTGGAGTTGTAGTTTTAGTTATGTTAATTAGTGGTTTCATTTCAGGTACTGGTTTCTTTTTTGGAATATTTGATAAAGCCCCTGGAGAATTACAATCTGTTGCGTCAGCTTGCGGAGGAACTTATGTTCCAGCAGGTTTATCAATTGATTTTTGTAAATATCGATTAATTGATGATGGGAGTGGAGATGAATTGGTTAACTGTAATGATGTAAGAATTAAGGGAGAATTTGATAAAAGTAATGTTGTTGTTCCTTCAGGTTGGGATGATTGTCCGAATGATAAGTTAGCTATTACGGCAGCTTGTGCTAAATTTTCCGAGTCTAAGAAAAAATCAGTAAAGATTAATGGTGGGTCTTCTGGAAATTGTATTTCACCAATAACAACAGGAAAAACAGGATAATAGAAAATCCCTCTTTAATAAAAAGAAAAAGAAAATTATTAATCCAACTTGAGAAATATGTTTGAAATATTAATTTTCTGTTTTTGTTAAAATTCTGAGTTATATTTCTATTTTTGGAAAAATTTGCTTATGCATAATTATTTATATTCTCTTTTCTTTTTTTAATTATGTCTGATGATTATGGTTTTGCTGGAAAACGCAAAAGTAAGAATGATAAGAAAAAGCAACGCGGATTTAACAAATACAAGAAAGGCGGGCAATTTAGAACTCGTGAGATTAAAATTTCTAGTTGAAAACCTTGATTGAATTGGGGAAATTTTTTAATCTAATATTATGCGAAGATTAAAATAAGCTCGAATTATAGGGGATTATGCCCTTTACACCAGAAGAAATATCTCGATTAAAAAATCAGTTAAAAGAACAACTGAAACATTTACCTGCGGAAAAAAGAAAGGAATCTGAAGAACATTTAGATGAAATGTCTGATGAGTCTATTGAATTAATGTTGGAGCAACAAAAATCGTCTCAAAAACCTATTTTTCGTGCAATAATTTCTAATGAATTGCCTAGTAAAAAAATAGACGAAAATGAATCGGCAATTGCAGTTTTAGATATAAAACCTATAACTAAAGGGCATACAATCATAATTCCCAAACAACTTGTCAAGGATGAAAAAGAATTTTCAACACAAATATTAGAATTTGTAAAACAAGTTGCAAAAAATATAGAATTCAAATTAAAATTGAAAAATATAGAGATTAAAACAGAATTTAAATTTGGAGAATCGATAATAAATATCATTCCTGTTTATGATAAATCTGTTTCGTTGAAATCTCCAAGAAGTGAACTTTCTGAAAAAGAAGCAGAAGAATTAGAAAAATTATTAACCGATAAGTCTGATAAGAAAATAGTAGTCAAATTAGAAAACGAAAATGATGAAGTGACTATTCATCCAAAATTAAAAAGACGAATTCCTTAAATTTATACTTCTAATTCTCTAATTTTCGCCGATTATTTCTTCAAGAATTTTTAAAGTATAACTTAAAAATAATGGGCCAATTACTAAACCAGAAATTCCGAAAATTGTCGTGCCTCCGAGAACTCCTAATATCGCAATTAATGGATGGATTTTTGCATTTCTTCCGATAACCTTTGCACGGAAAATTGTTTCTACGTAAATTGATAGAATTAATCCGAATGCAAGTATTATTCCTGCGTCTAAATAATTTTTATTGATAATTTCAAAAATCATAACTGGGAACCAAATTATTGCTGGACCACCTGGGATAAATGTAAATATTGCTATCATTGCAGCCAAAATGAAGAAGAAACTATTTCCGGCTAACCAAAAACCAATAGCTGCGATTATAAATTCGATTAACGCGATTAATAATGTTCCGTGAATTATATGTTTTGTTGATTCTGAAATATTATTAATCAGGCGTTCTTTTTTTTCAAGAGGAATATATTTTTTTATTTTCGCACAAATTGAGTTCCATTCTGTTAAAAGATAATACATTGCAAAAATTAAAACTGAAAGACTGATAATAAATTCAGTAATTGAAAAAGTAATAGCTATTAGAGAATTTGTTCCGAATTCTAGAAAATTATTAGTTATTGTTTTTATATTAAAACTATTTTTTTCTATTATCTCTAATTTAGACATTTTTTCAATTAAACTATCCACTGTTCCACTTTGCACTGCGTCATATGTTTGAGAAATAAGTCCTGTTACTATGCTTCCAATGGGCAATAAAATTAGTAGTATGGCTAAGATTATAGTTATAATTGCAGCTAAAGATTTAGATGTTCTTAATTCTAGCCATTTGGAACAAGGGCGAAATAAATATGCTAAAATGAACGCTCCAATCAAGGCGATAATGTAGCTTTTTACTATTAAAAAAGAGATAAGCATTAAAATTATTATAGCACCAAGTGCGAGATATTTATGTACGAACCCCTTTTCCATACAGAAATTTATTGAAAAAAGTTAATAAACTTACCTATTTTATGATTTTTATGATTGAGTATTATTTTTTATTTATTTTAGCATTTATTGCTGTGCTTTTTGCAGTTATTCAGGATTTACGTTTTCACGAAATAGCTAATTGGTTGACGTTTTCTTTGATTGCTTTTATTTTAACATATCGTGCGTTTTATGCGATTGTTTTTCATGATGCTTCATTTTTCTTTTTTGGTTTAGGTGGAATTATTTTGTTTGTAGCTCTCGGATTTTTATTATATTATGCGCGCGTTTTTGCTGGAGGAGATGCAAAATTACTTTTTGGTTTAGGTGGAATTTTTCCATATACTTCTTTTTCTGATTATATTTTATATGGTTTAGGATTTATTGTTCTTCTTTTTATTTGTGGAATTATTTATACTCTGATTTATACAATCTTTCTTGTTCGTAAACAATGGACTTCTTTTAGTAAATCTTTTGTGCAAGAAATATTTCGTCTTAAATGGTTGTTTATTTTAGGAATTTTATTTGCAGTAATTAGTGGGATTTTAATTTCGTTTATATTGGGATTATTATTTTTATTATTTCCGTTAATTTATACTTACGCTCATGTTGTTGAACATGTTTGTATGATTCGCCTTACTTCTCCTTATATTTTAACTGAAGGCGATTGGCTTGTTAAAGATGTTAAAATAGGAAATAAATTTATTCGTAAAAATGTTCACGGACTCAGTTATAAAGAAATATTATTTCTTAGAGAAAAGGGTAAGAAAATTTGGATAAAATTCGGAGTTCCTTTTGCACCTGTATTCTTCTTTGCACTTTTATTATTCTTTCTTTTCTACGGCAAGTTTTTAAATTGGAAGATGTTATTTTAATTATGAAAAAAGGGATGTTTTTGTTTTGGAGCTTGTTTGTAGGAATTATTGTTTTTGCGTTGGGTGTTCAGTTCGCTTATTCGCAATCTACCAGTTATTTTGCAACGACTACGCCAACTACAGGAGTTTCGCATACACCTTCAGAAATAGTTTGTAATGGCTGTGTTTCTGGAACTAATATTGCAGATGGTTCTATTTTAGATGGAGATGTTTCTGGTGGTGCGGGAATTCATACTCGGAAAATAAATGGTGCTAATGGCTGGCATTTTTCTACTGGGGAAATGCCTAATGTAGATGAATGGTATATTGCGACTGCAACTGATGGAACTATGTTGACAGATTTTACTGGTTCCCTAGTAGAAATTACTTGCGATCCATTATATCCAAATTTCTTTTTAGGAAATATTTTGACTAAATCGGGTTATCAACCTCAAGGCAATTATATTTTTAATCAGAATATAATTCGGTTAGACAGTTCTAAGATAGTTTATCAAAGTTCTGGAGCATATTCTGGAAATGCAATTAATTCTAATTATCAAAAGTTATTAGTTACAGTAAACTCGAATAATATGCAGAGTCTTAAATTTATGCGTCAATTTAATGGGGTTCCTCCCTTTGAACAGCAAGCGACAAATTTTGAATGTATTATAAAATTAATTTCTAAATGTCCAACTGGTCCAGGTTATCAACAAACTTGTGGACCGAATACGTTTTATCCAATTTAATGACTTTTTACTGATATCAAAATGTTTGTTGAAAATTGTCCAATTTAGTGGAGTAGAAGATTTCCTTTCAAAGATAACTTTGGAATTTTTTTGAACCTAAATTATTTGCATTATTTATTATCTTATCAGTCATTTCTTCTAATCCGCCGATATAATTATCTTTTTCGTGAGTTTGTAATGTTATGATTTCTTCTCTTCCTGGTCTATCTCTTCCTTGTCCAGTAATCCAAACAACTTTTGCTTGACTTTCTGATAGTTTTTTTGAAAACCAATAAACCTCTCCTTCAGATGTTTCGAAGAAAAGTCGACTATCTTGAACGACTTTTGAACTTGATTTTTGATACCATTCCCCGAGAGTTTTTTTTGAAGTCATTGCTAGAAATTTATCCGAATGCTCTACGATAATCTTCAATAGTTATTGAAGAAATATCTGCGAGTTTAGATAATTCTGTTTCTACAATATCTGTTCCTTTTTCTTCTGCTATTGCAAGTTTCATATGAATTGATTTTAATCCGAATGCTACTTCTTTTTCTTCAAATGAAATATTTTTAGCGCCTTGTTTTTCCATTGCGTATGTTGCGTGTTTTTCTATTTCTTTAAGATTAGAATTAGGAGAAAGTGGCATTATTTTCACGATTATTGCTGCGATATTTGTCATGAGTTTTTTTGTTTTGGAGGTTATATAAGCTTATTGTTTAATAGCACTATTCTTTTAAACCTTGAATTTATTTAGATGTTATGGATGCTTACACAATATTATCTGAAAAAATTGCCAAATATTCTGGCTTGCCTGTTTCTGAAATTGACAAAAAAGTAGATGCTAAAAAAGCGAAATTGTCCGGTTTGATTTCTCGTGAAGGAGCTGCACAAATTATTGCTGCTGAATTAGGAATTAGTTTTGAGAATGAACGAAGTAAAGTTAATGAGTTGTCTGCCGGAATGCGTCGTGCTTCTGTCGTTGGTAAAATAACTAGAATTTTTCCTGTTAAAGAATATAATAAAAATGGAAAAAGTGGAAAAGTTGCTAGCTTAATGCTTGGAGATGAAACTTCGAATATTAGAGTTACTTTGTGGGATGCAAATCATATTTCTTTAATTGAAAAAAATGAACTTGTTGAAGGAAATGTTATTGAAATTAGGGGTGCAAGTGTTAAGAATGGTGAATTGAGTTTATCTTCATTTTCAGATATAAAAATGAGTAGTGAAAAACTTGATTCTGTAAAAGAACGAGCAGTTGTTGTTGCAGGTAATTTTAAAGATGCCGTTGAAGGTGCGTCAATGTCTTCAAGAGCGTTCATTGTTCAAACATTTGAACCAAGATATTTTGAGTCTAAAAAACGTGAAGGTGAAAAAGGCGTTTTGTTGAATATCGTTTTAGATGATGGTACTGCAACTATGCGTTCAGTTTTGTTTGGAGAGAACATAAAAAAATTACTTAATGTTAGTCAGGAAGAATTATTTTCTTTAGATGTGTTGAATGCTAAACGTGCTGAACTTGTCGGAGAAGAAAGAATATTTTCTGGATTGTTTAGAATGAATTCTTTTTCTAATTCTTTAGAATTTTCTGCGCAAGGAATAGATAATATTGTAGTAGACAATTTGATTAAAGAGTTTGAAGCGAAGGTTTAAAATTAACGTTCACTTTTTGATTTAATGCTTACGAAGACTCATTTAGCAATTGGTTGTTTTTTTATGGTTTCTTTTCTTCCTAAAGTTAATCATAAAGTTAGCTATATTCTTCTTTTTTTTATTGCTACTTTACTTCCCAATATTGATTCGCTTTTATCTGGAAGTAAATCTATTTTCTTGGCTCCTCTAAAATTATTTTTTAAGAAAAGAGGATTTTTGCATAGTTTTACTTTTTGTTTTGCTATTACTGGTTTGCTTGTTTGGTTTTGGCCGATAGTGGCTTTACCATTTTTCTTAGGTTATGGAATTCATTTAATTGTTGATTCTTGGACTGTCGAAGGAATTGTGCCTTTTTGGCCAATTCGTTCAATTTCAAAAGGGCGAGTTAGAACTGGTGGAAGTTTAGAACATACTTTATTTTATATTTTCGTGATTGTTGATGTAGTAGCTATTTCTTTGTTGTTTTTGTGATATAATCTATTTGTAATTAATTTGTTTTA
>SICU01000027.1 GCA_009694755.1 Candidatus Pacearchaeota archaeon | reverse complement strand
AAAAATTCAATCAAATTTCACAGTATAAAGAATGGCTCGAAACATTTTTTGTTCGAGCAGTTATTCAAATTGAAAAGCAAGTGTTGCTATCTATTTTGCAAAACTTTAATGAAACTTATCGTAGGTGGTATTCCATTCTAGTTGAGGACCAAAGCAAAGAATCCAGGATTGATGAGAATTTTACACCCATTGTAAGTCAAGACGGGTACGAGCAGGAGATTGGTTATTTATCAGGTGGTGAAAAAACTAGCATTGCATTAGCATACAGATTGACTCTGAATTCTTTGATGCGAAAAGAGACAGACTCTATGAAGTCTAATTTGTTGATTTTAGATGAGCCAACTGATGGATTTTCCAAAAATCAGCTTGGGAAAATTCGCGAGGTGCTTGATGAATTAAAATCCGAACAAATTATTTTGGTGTCTCATGAAAAGGAATTAGAGACGTATGTGGATAATATCTTCCAGATTTCAAAGCAAGATGGAATTTCAAAAATATTTAGAATAAATAATTAGGGTTAGGCTCAAGATTTACTAAATATAATGCATGTGTCCTGATGGCAGATCGTATCAATTACAAAAATGCATGAGACGAATTAAAAGAAAATTCAAGGAAAGATTCAGCCAAAGACTTCAGAGATGATTCTGTAATTGGAGGGGGAAAAACTTAACTTCCCATAAAAGATGTTTTTGTGTGTATGTCCAATCTCCTCCTAAACCACTTGTAATAGATCTAAATGATCCTAAAGGATTTGAATATAGACAACAAGCAGCAAGTTTTGTGAGCAATACTCGTGTCAGAGGAATAGAATCCGGAAATGCATTGGAACAATCTTATGGAAAACTTGCAGAAATTGTCATTAGGAATTTTTTAGGTCTTCCAGAGGCAACAGAACTAAGTCATGATATTCCTCTTCCATCAGGTATTACCCTTGATGTTAAATGTAGATCAGGTGTATTTCCGTTTCAAGAAAATTATATAGGTACTGGTGGAATCGCTAGGGAAGCCAAACATAATTTGTTTACTCGTCAAGTAATGGATCCAAGACTTGATACAGATGTTTATCTGATGACACATTTACAAAAACCAATAAAAAATAATGCATTACCTGGAACCATCAGACAAAAATCTTGGAACCTGTTTGTTTGCGGTTGGGTTTCAAAACAACGAGTGTTAAATGAGGGAGTTTATTTGCCCAGAGGATCTCTGACTGAACAAGGAAATACTTGGTTTGTATACAGAGCAAACAATACAGAAATTTACAATACAACTCTTAATGGTCTAAGAAATCTTGAAGAAATTTCAAATTTGGATAGAAATGATGTTGATGTTGATTCTCAAAAGGGCAGGAGTTTGAATTTGACATCAATTGATGCAATAAGAATTGCATTAGATATGAATGCAAGAGGAATCCTTTCATCTGAAGCAGTTACTAAATTAAAGATGAAATTAAACCTTGAAAACGTACCAACCTTTTTCCATTCAAATCAGTACAATCATCTTGGAAAATGGCTCAAAAACCAAGGAATTATTTCAAGCGATGAATTTGAAAAAATTGATCAACAAATGCCTGAAGTTCCTTATGAAGATAATTGAAACTTCATATCAAAACCAGAAAATTTAACTAAACAAGATTCGGTATAGATACATGATAAAAAAGAGAAAATCGGAAAAAAACATCATGATATTTGAACCAAAATGTCCTTACTGTCATACTGAACAAATTGATAAATCCACTAAGAGTTGGGAGTATGGAGTAGGTGTAACTGTTGATCGGTTTTTGTGTATATGTGGTAGAACTTTCAACTATTACAAAAGTCCCAATATGACATGGACAATACCAAAACCAGAAAAACCGTCCTAATTGCAGACTTTTCTACGTAATTCAGAGGCACTCATGAGAACGTCATAGGGTACGTCAATTACCTTGAAATGTTTTCTAGCACAATCAATTTTACGCTGTTCGTTAAGACGAAGCGAGCCAGAATCCAACGAACCTTTGGTTTCGGCAACAAAAAACATCATTTCCTTTATTTTTCCAAATCGGTCCTTGCATTCAACAACAACTGCCCAATCAGGATTGTAATCGCCAATTGGGGTAGGAACAGTGAACCAACCTGGTAGCTTTAGAATTAATTTGATGTCATCCATACCTTTAATGTCCATTGCAAATTTTATCTCATTATCCGAGTCACAAACAATTTCTTCATAGATTGATTTGCTGGATGGAATTATTCTATCGGAATATGATTTCAAAGTGGCAAACATATCAATTTTAAATGAATCATTAATTGGTGTGTATATTATTCCGTTAACAAGAAAATCATGTAATTCTATGTCAATAATTGAAATCACCATGTCCAAGTATTGCTGTGGATCAGAATAAACTAATTCTAAATTAGTTGTCTGCTCAAGAATTGATATGGTTGTATATCTTGTTATTTTTGTCTCCCTGCTGATAATCCCGACAATATCTGGAACGGAATATGTTTTTTCAATAAATTTAGAATCCGAACCGACAAATTTTGTCTCAATTTCTTTTTGTTTGTTGAATTCTAATTCTACTTTGGAGATGGAAATCCTAGATTGAATAAAATCCATTTTGTTGATCTTTTCAATACATTTTTTTATGAACTTAGAAGAATCTATCTTTACAGTGTATTGTGTTTTTTTTGAAATTTTTTTCCATAACTCTACAAATTTTTTATCGGTTGCAAAATTATTTTTTAGACAAACATCTTTCTTTTGATGTCGATTTCTAGCAGGCGGGGCTGAACCCTCACCGTATTCATCCACATATTCTTGTTGTAATTTGGAGACATAGTCTGAATAGCTCTCATTTGCAACAACTGTCAAGGTGTTATATTGCACATTTTTACCCATGTCTTTCTCGTAAACTCTTATCCCTTCCTGATTTACAGGAATACGCAAACCTCTTCCTATTTCTTGTCTTTTTTTAATAATTGAATGAGTTTCATGTAAGGTGCATATGTTGAAGACATTGGGATTATCCCACCCCTCTCTTAACGCTGAATGGGAAAAAATGAACTGTACTGGCTCATCAAATGAAAGCAGTCTCTCCTTTGATTTCATGATTAGTTCATACGCATCTTTGTCATCTTGCATTCCTTTCTCACTCTTCATTTTGGAGAAATATCCGCTATGAACAATATTCACATCAAGGTCTTTAAATTCTCGATACTCTGGTCTTGATTTCAGATCATTGAATGAATCGACAAAAAACTTTCTGATCACTCCGTTTTTCTTTAGATAATTGTCTACTCTGTCAATGAAGAATAGTGAAAGTACTTTAATTCCAAATTTTTTTAACACCATTGTTTTTTGGAAGTGTTCTTCAATAGTCTGCTCAATTTGAGTTTTCATAAGGAGTTCTTTTTCGCCTCCTCTTTCTTGACCTAATTTTATACTTTCACCGTTTGAAAATTTTAATACGCTATTTCTTGCATCTATATTGGTAATTATATAACCCCGGTATTCATCTGAATCCGTTTTCTTTTCTAGATCATCTCCACTTTTAACAATAATATGTATAGGTTTAATTCCTGTTGCAAATTTTTTATTAATTTCTAGTTTTGCTTTAATGTCTTTTCTATCAGCTTTGATTTCAAGACATCTGATGAATGCATCATTAAAATCACCTTCTTTAATTACTGATGCAACTTCAATTCTTTTTACAATTTTTAGTGCATATGCATCAATGGGTGTAAGGCGATAAACCAAATTATAGAAATTCTTATGTGTTGCCGAATATCTCAAAACAAACAGAGGGTTCAGTCTACTCAATGCCTCCTTTGCTTTTTCAGATTCCATATTTTGCGGTTCATCGAGAATCAAAATCGGTCTGGTCTGACTGATCATATCCACAGGACTATAACTACCAAATTTTTCATTTGGGCGGTTCATTATGTTGATTTCTTTATTAAAAGAGTCTAGAGTTAAAATCAAAATCTCAATTTTGTTTGTACGTGAAAATTGTCGTATAAAATTGAGTTTATTTGAGCTGTACTCGTTGAAGCTAAACTGGACATTATCATACAGTTTTTTGAAATGTTCTTTTGTGATCGTAAGATTTTTTTTGACCCCTTCACGTATCGCAACAGATGGGACTATGATTATGAATTTTTTAAAACCATAGTTCTTGTTGAGTTCAAAAATTGTTTTAATATAGACGTAAGTTTTACCCGTTCCTGTCTCCATCTCAATTGAGAAATCTACACCGTCAAGTATTTTTGAAACTTGGAGTGAATTTTGTTGTTGAATAAATTGTAGATTTTTTAAAATTTGTTTTTCTGAAATATCCAAAAAGTTTGGAGCTACGCTTGTTTCAGGAATTATGAATAAATTATCATCGTGAAATTTTTGACCTTTAAACAAATTCAGAATAGAAGAAACAGCATCTGTTTGAAAGTCTAAATTACTATCAAATTTAATTTCCATGTCTATTACCTATATTGTTTTTAGAAAACATTGTAATGATAAACTAAGTTTTTTGCTATCGTCAAGCGCAGAATCAAGACAAATGAATAACGTGTCTTTTTTTAAACCAATTTTCTCAATTAGACTCTCAGGAATTTGTTCATCCAAGGTTATGAAGAAATGATTTGAGTCATCAGATATTTTGTAAATGATATTTTTCTTTTCTTTAATTTGTTCAATTTTTGAATTGAGATCAAATCCTTCTTTAATAATACATTCGTAAATCACATCTTCTATTTTATATTCGTCAATTAATGGATTTTTGAAAAGTGTTAGCTGCTTTCGTAATTCTTTTCCATTTTGTTTAGTGTGTTTATCCCATATTTTGTAGTTAGAGCGTGTAAGTTTGAATACTTTAAATCCATTGTCGAGTTTTTTTGATTTCTTCTTGTTGTTTTTTTCAAATTCTTTGCAAACATGACGGATTCGTTCTTTACAAATTTCTGCAATTGTGGTATATTTTCCGTTTTTAACCATTTCCGGAATTTGTATACAAATGAAGTGTCTGTTCCCCTGATCTTCTTCATTTTGAGCTAAAACTGCATGTGCCGTAGTTCCAGAGCCTGCAAAGAAATCAAGAATAATTTCCTCATTGTCCTTTTGAGTTGCAAGTTGTATCATTCGTCGAATAAGTCTTGTTGGTTTGGGATTATCAAATACACCCTTACCGAGAATTTTTGCAAGTTCTTCATTTGCCTCATGTGTATGACCAACATCTTGCCACTTCCACAAAGTTCCTGGGGTTAGACCGGATTTTACTTCGGAAAGAAAGGTTTTGACGTTTGGGGTGGAAGTGCCATTCTTTCCAAACCACAACCTATTTTCTTTATCTAGACGAGTAAGCGTTTCTTTGCTATAACGAGGAAAACGTCCTTCTGGTGCAGACCATTTAACTCCATTTTTAAAAGTAAAAATAAGATTTTTGTTTCCACTTTTTGCATGCAACGGTGTGGGTTTCCACGGGCCACGAGGATCATCATCATGATTTATGTAAGATTTATTGGAATCTTCGGTTCGGGGTAACAAGTAGAAGTCACATACATCGATATTTTTTGCAAAAGCTAAGATATACTCATGTTGATCTGAGACAAATTTCTTATCGTTTGAAACAGTATACTTGCTATTCCAGACTAGACATGATATGTAATTTTCATCACCAAAAATTTCATTTAAAATTCGAATTAAATTGTGGATTTCATTATTGTTAATTGAAACAAAAAGTACCCCATCCTCACGAAGTAAATTTCGGGATAAAAATAATCTGGAATACATCATTGAAATCCAAGTGGAGTGAAATCGGCCCGAAGTTTCAGGTATAGCGACAAGTTTTATGCCTTCATGAGATTCACCCGTAGCCTCCATATACGGTTTTAAATCTTCACGAAAGTCATCAGGATAGACAAAATCTTTACCTGTATTATACGGAGGATCTATGTATATCATTTTGATTTTTTCATAATAACTTTTCTGCAAGATCTTAAGCGCTTCAAGATTTTCAGATTCTATAAACAAATTTTTAGTATCATCAAAATTCAATGATTCATCTTTTAAAGGACTTAATGTTGCATTACTTGTTGATTTAATGTTTCTAAATGTCTCATTTTTTCCTGTCCATGAAAATATATATTTTTCATCTTCTTGTTCAATCGAGTTACTTAATGTTTTTTTTAATATTTCAAAATCAATTTTTCCCTCAATAAAACAATGTGGGAGTATTTCCTTTAATTCCTTTAATTTCTGTTCAGTGATATTCACAGACTCTTTGGAAGTTTTAACAGTAGTCATGATACCATCTTCAATATGTACTGCCCAAGTTTAAATAAATATTGTTAGATTTAGAAAACAGTTCAGATGCCTACCCGTAATTACAGCAACTTTTTGTGATTGAATTTCACCCATCTACAAACTCACCAATTCATGTTGATTAACAGTTTGTACATTTTTGTGCCATTTTTTGTGATATTCATCATGCATAGTATGAATTGGAATAAGTTTTTTTGATTTTACTCACTTACCTCCGTAGGAATTTTCTCCAAGTCTGTCTGAGTAATGGACTCTATTCCGCTATAGAATCCATTGTA